>JBFYOR010000244.1:0-3501 GCA_041303695.1 Mycobacterium sp.
GGACGTCCAGCTTGCCGAACCGGTCGTAGACGGCGTCGACGAGCCCGTCGAGCTCCTCCCACCGGCCGATATGGACCCCGTAAGGCATTGCTGCACGGCCGGTTTCGGCTTCGATCTCGGCAGCGGTGGCCACGCAGTTGTCGTACTTGCGGCTGGCGATCACCACATCCGCCCCGCACCGGGCGGCGCCGAAGGCCATCTCGCGGCCCAGCCCGCGGCTGCCACCGGTGACGAGCACCACCCGGTCGGTCAGGTCGAACAGCTGCTCGGCGTAGGCCACACGTCACCTTATCGCCGGGAAGTTAGGCTGCGCCCATGCTGCTCCTGCTGATCCGGCACGCGCTGCCGTCGCGCACCGAGGCCGGCCAGGGCTCGGATCCGGACCTGACGGCCGACGGTGTCGAACAGGCCCGGCGGCTGCCGCAGGCGCTGGCACGATTCCCGATCAGCCGGCTGGTCAGCAGCCCGCAGCGGCGGGCATTCCAGACCGCCGAACCGGTCGCCGCGGCGCGAAACCTGAGCATCGACATCGACGAGAGACTCGCCGAGTATGACCGCGGGATGTCGCACTACGTCCCCTTGGAACAGGTCCGCGCCGAGCGGCCCGAGGACTGGCAGCGGATGGTGCGGGGCAAGTTGCCCGCCGCAGTGGACGCCGACGCCTTCCGCCGCCGCGTGCAGGCCGGGTTGGCCGATGTCGTGGCCGGCGCCGGACATGACGACACCGTCGCGGTGTTCAGCCACGGCGGGGTGATCAACCTGGTACTGCACGACATCCTGGAAACGCCGAACCCGTTGTCGTTCCCCATCGACTACGCATCGGTGACCCAGCTGCGCTATTCCCGCAAGGGTGCGTTCACGGTGGCCGGCGTCAACGGCATCGAACATGTGTGGGATCTACTGCCCCACCGGCTGCGCTGAAAAGCGCTGCCCGTTAGCGCTTCAGCGCGAACTGCAGGTTCTTCTTCGCCGCGCGCCGCAACTGGAACATCCGGGCCGCGCTGACCAGTGCGGTGATCAGGCCGCCGCCCACCGCGGCCAGCAGGATCGCGACCCCCAACGGCAGGTCCCAGTGCCAGGTGAGGAAGGTGAACGGGGTGGAGGCGGTGTTCTGCGTGATAAAGATCAGCAGCACGATGAGGATCAGGAAACCCAGGATCAACGACGACCACAGCGCTGCCGCCCGGGTGAACTTGACGTCCTCCGCCTGCGCGCCGTGATGGGTGCCGGTGTCCGGCTCAGCTACCACCGGCGGCATCGGCTCGCCCGGCGAAACATTCGATTCGCTGCTCATAGGGCCATCTTCGCCTGTCGGAGCCCGGAAGAAAACCACCAAACCGGCAACGAGACCGTAACGGACCATCCGCGCCCGCTGATCCAAACGGCGACAGGTGCAGGTTCGGGTGGATAGGGTCGGAACCACGGAGCCACCGAGTGGAAGGACGAACGAGTGCGACGCTGGTTGGCCGCGATTGTGCTGGCTGTGACGTGGCCGGCACTGAGTGGCTGCGGCAGCTCGAACCCGCTGGGCGGGGGCTCGGTGTCCGGTGATCTGAAGTCGGTGGTGGTCGGCTCGGCGGACTTCCCGGAGTCGAAGATCGTCGCCGAGATCTACGCCCAGTCACTGGAGACCAACGGGTTCACCGTGGTGCGGCAGTTCGGCATCGGCAGCCGGGAGACCTATATCCCGGCCCTGCGCGACCACTCCATCGACCTGATCCCCGAGTACACCGGCACCCTGCTGCAGTACTTCGAACCCACGAGCACCGTCACCGAACCGGAGAAGGTCGAACTGGCGCTGTACCGGGCGTTGCCCGGGGATCTGTCGATCCTCACCCCGGCACCGGCCAGCGACAGTGACACCGTGACCGTCACCGAGGCCACGGCGAAGAAGTGGAACCTCGTCAGCATCGCCGACCTCGCCGCGCAGTCGGCCGAGGTCAAGTTCGGGGCACCTTCGGAGTTCATCAAACGCGCCCAGGGCCTGCCCGGACTGAAAGCCAAGTACGGCCTGGACATCGCCCCGGACAACTTCGTCGCGATCAGCGACGGCGGCGGCCCGGCGACGGTTCGGGCACTGCTGGACGGCACCGTCACCGCGGCCAACATCTTCAGCACCTCCCCGGCGATTCCGCAGAACAAGTTCGTGATGCTGGCGGACCCCAAGGACAACTTCCTGCCCGGCAATGTCGTGCCGCTGGTGAACTCGCAGAAGATGTCGGAGGAACTCAAGACCGTGCTGGATGCGGTGTCGGCCAGGCTGACTACCAAGGGGCTGACCGAACTGAACGGTTCGGTGTCGGGCAACTCCGGGGTCGATCCTGACGAGGCCGCCCGTAAATGGCTGAGCGAGAACAACTTCGATACCCCGATCGGCGCCAGATAGATGATCTCATTCGCCGGCGTCAGCAAGCGCTACCCGGACGGGACGGTGGCCGTCGACGATCTGACCCTGGACGTGCCCGAGGGCTCGCTCACGGTGTTCGTCGGGCCGTCCGGCTGCGGTAAGACAACCTCCATGCGGATGATCAACCGGATGGTCGAACCGACATCGGGAACGGTCACCGTCGACGGCCACGACGTGTCGACGGTCAACCCGGTCCGGCTCCGGCTGGGTATCGGATACGTCATCCAGAGCGGCGGGCTGATGCCGCATCAGCGGGTGATCGACAATGTGGCGACCGTGCCGGTACTCAAGGGGCAATCCCGTCGGGCTGCCCGCCGGGCGGCCTATGAGGTGCTGGAACGGGTCGGGCTGGACCCCAAGTTGGGCGCGCGTTATCCGGCCCAGCTTTCCGGCGGCCAGCAGCAGCGTGTCGGTGTGGCCCGCGCCCTTGCTGCCGACCCGCCGATCCTGTTGATGGACGAGCCGTTCTCGGCCGTCGACCCGGTGGTCCGCGACGAACTGCAGGCCGAAATGCTGCGCCTGCAAAGCGAATTGCACAAGACCATCGTGTTCGTCACCCACGATATCGACGAGGCCGTCAAGCTGGGGGATGCGGTCGCCGTCTTCGGGGTCGGCGGAACACTGCAGCAGTACGACACGCCGGCGAGGCTGCTGTCCAATCCGGCCAACGATTTCGTGGCCGGATTCATCGGCGCCGACCGCGGCTACCGGCTGCTGCAGTTCTTCACCGCCTCCGCCCTGGACCTCAAACCCGTCCCGACGGTCACCGAGAACGAGATCGACACCCTCGTGCTCGCGGCCGACGAGTGGCGCCTGGTGACCCATCCCGACGGAACGCCCTTCGGCTGGATCGACGCCGACGGCGTCGAATGCCATCGCGACGGCGACACCCTGTACGACAGCGTGACCGCGGGCGGTTCGCTTTTCCGTTCCGGCGGTACCCTGCGGGCCGCCCTGGACGCGGCACTGTCCTCCCCGTCGGGGATCGGGGTGGCGATCGACGACGCCGGAGCGGTGATGGGCGGCACGATGGCCGACGACGTCATAGACGCACTCGACCGGCAACGGCAGGCCCTGGAACCCGATCCTGAGTC
>JBFYOR010000245.1:0-6172 GCA_041303695.1 Mycobacterium sp.
CCCCGGCGCCGTGCACACCGGCTAGGACGGCATCGAAGCCATAGTCGCGAAACACGCCGACGGTTTCGGCGCCGACCTCCTCGGGCACCGACGACGCCGTTGCGAAGACAACTATCCGTCCGCTCGCCAGACGACGCATCTCGTCATAGATCGCGGCGTTGTCATCCTCCAGCCGGCCGCCGATGATAGCCAACTTCGGGAGGCGCTCCCGACGATGTGCGCATGGGAATCTGCCACGTCTGGCTGTCATGTCTCCCTGTCGTTCGCCGGAACGATCAGCACTCCGCGATCGTCCGAGGCGAGAACGAAGCCATCGGGAACATCGAAGGTTGATGCTGCCAGGCGCTTGGCGACGGGCTCCGGCCCGGGGGCGGTGAAGGTCGGGGTGAAGTGAACGATCTGCTTCCAGCAGCGTGTGATCGCCTCGCAGAAGAACAACAGCAGATCGTCGGGTCGGGCCTGCGAGAGCGCCGCATCGAGGGCCTTGTTCTCCTCCTCGATGATGGTGATCGCGTCCGGCGCGACTCCCTCGGCGATCAGGGCGGCCCGCATCAGCTTCGGGATTTCGTCGGGCCCGCGATCGCGCAGATTGTCGTCGCGGTGGCAGATATAGGTGTCGAAATGGCCGGCGACCTTGGCCGCGATCGCCGCCACGTCCTCGTCGCGCCGGTCGCCCGGGCAGGTCACGCCGACGATCCGGCGCCCGCGCGGCTTCAGCCCGTCTACCAGGTCGACCATGGCCCCCACCGCCGCCTCGTTGTGCCCGTAGTCGAGGATCACCCGGAAACCGTGTTCATCGAAGACGTTCATCCGCCCCGGGCTCTGGAAGAAACTGTTCTCAAAGGTGCGCAGACCGGTGCGAATCTGATCCAGTGTCTTGCCGAGCGCGTAGGCCATGCCGGCGGCGAACATGGCGTTTTCCACGTTGTGCAGCGCCTTGCCTTCCAGCGTCGCACGGACGAGATGGGTCCAGATCAGTGGCATCTGTCGGCCGTTGTCGTAGATCACGATCTGGTCGCCGTTCAGCCCCTGCTCGAGAACGATCGCGGGCTTGCCGAGGCGGATATGTTCGCGCACCAGTTCATGCTCCGGGTTACGCGTCACGTACATGACCTGCCCGGCGGGCGAGAAGGCTGCCATTTTCAGCGTCTGCTCGTCATCGGCGTTCAGCACCACCGTGCCGCGCGTGACTTCCGCGACGACGCGTTTCACCCGGGCCAGGCCGTCCAGGGTGTCGACGCCGCCGAGGCCCAGATGGTCCGACGAGACGTTCAGCACCGCGCCCACATCGCAGAAGTTATAGCCCAGCCCGGAGCGGACGATGCCGCCGCGCGCCGTCTCTAGGACCGCGATATCGACCGAGGGATCGCGCAGCACCATATTGGCCGACAGCGGCCCGGTCATATCGCCCTTGACGGTGACGTTGCCGTCGATCACCACGGCGTCGGTCGAGGTCTGCCCCACGACATGGCCCGCCATTTTCAGAATGTGCGCCAGCATGCGCGAGCACGTGGTCTTGCCGTTCGTTCCGGTCAGGGCGGCGATGGGAACCCGCGCCTGGGTTCCCGGCGGGAAGAGCATGTCCATGATGGCCCCGCCCACGTCGCGCGGCGTGCCCTCCGAAGGCGCGATATGCATGCGCAGACCAGGTCCCGCATTGATCTCGCAAATGCCGCCGCCGGTATCGCGATAGCTCTTGGTGATATCGGTGGTCAGGAAATCCACCGCACCGACATCGAGCCCGATCGCCCGGATCGCCCGCTCGGCCATCAGCTTGTTGTCGGGATGGATCGTGTCGGTGACATCCACCGCCGTGCCGCCCGTCGAAATATTCGCCGTCTTGCGCAGATACACCTCCTCGCCCTCGGCGGGAACCGTCTCTGCGGTGTAACCCTTTTCCTCGAGCAAGCCCTTGGCCTGATCATCGAGTTCGAGCCGGGTCAGCACGTTCTCATGCCCGACACCACGGCGCGGGTCCTGATTGACGATATCCACCAGCTCGGCAATGGTGTGGCGCCCGTCGCCCTTCACATGCCCCGGTACCCGACGCGCGGCGGCGGCGAGCAGTCCATTGACCACCAGCAGCCGGTGGTCGTCGCCGCGCAGCATGGTCTCCACCACCACGGCCGATCCTTCGGCGTCGGCGGTCTCGAAGGCGGCGGCGATGCCGTCCTCGGATGTGATGTCGACGGTGACGCCCCGGCCATGATTGCCGTCGAGCGGCTTGACGACCACGGGATAGCCGATCCGGTCGGCCGCCCCCATCGCCTCGTCCACGCTGTAGACCAGCCGCTGCTTCGGCACGGGCAGGCCGAGATCGGCGAGGAGTCTGTTGGCGAGATTCTTGTCCGACGCGATTTCGACGGCGATATGCGAGGTCTGCGACGTCAGCGCCGCCTCGATCCGCTGCTGGTACTTGCCCTGGCCGACCTGGATCAGGCTGGCGTCGTTGAGCCGGTAGACCGGAATGTCGCGGGCCTGGGCCGCCCGCACCAATTCCATGGCCGAGGGCCCCAGGGAGCGCCGTTCGGCATAGACCAGGAAATCGTCGACATCCTTGCCGAGGTCGGGAGCCTCCTCCTCGTCGCGGGCGATGGCCGCGAGCATGTCACAGGCAACCTCGCCGGCCTCGATTCCGATGTCCTCGTTGCCATAGCTGTAGAACACCTCGACGACGTCTGGATCACCCGTCGGCCCCGACCACGCCAATGCGCCGTCAATGCCGGCGGCATGCTGAAGCGCCAGAGCCAGCTTTCCGACCAGATCTCCGACGGACAGCGCCTCGCCGGCGCGCAATGCGGCGAGCCACTCGGACTGTTCGCGCGCAAGCCCCGGCAGCACCGCTGCCAGTTTGTCGATCACGTCCGCCCCCAGGCCCTTGAGGGATTCGGCGTAACTCGGCTTGACGTCCACCTTGAGCCGGATCACCGCCTCGCGCGCATGAACGTTCGGACCGACGTAAACCGAAAGGGAATCGATATTCATAGCGGCATCCTCATCAAGCGTCGGGCATCGTCGTCACGCGAGAACGCTGTCGGACTTCTCAGCCGCGCAACGCAATGGAACGTATTCCAACATGTCCAACGATCACCCGCAGAACTGGAGCATCAACAGGACTGGGACTGTGCCGCCGAGATCGCCGTGGTCCGGGATCAAACCGCGGGCCCAATGCAGTGAGAACGTGGTGGCCAGGGCCGGGATCGAACCGGCGACCTTCCGCTTTTCAGGCGGACGCTCGTACCAACTGAGCTACCTGGCCGGAAGGCCCCATTGAACGACAACGGGTACCTCGCCGCATCTGCGACCCTGACGGGACTCGAACCCGCGACCTCCGCCGTGACAGGGCGGCGCGCTAACCAACTGCGCCACAGGGCCTTGCTTTGTTCCTCCACGTTTGACGTGTCGTGCGTACCCCCTACGGGATTCGAACCCGCGCTACCGCCTTGAAAGGGCGGCGTCCTAGGCCGCTAGACGAAGGGGGCCAGAGCCGAATCTCTCCGGGGCACTCACGACAGCAATCGTGGAGCGCCAATGAGCTTAGGGTATCGCCGGCCCAATCCCCAAACGGCCGGGTGGCAGGCGGGCAGTATCCTCATACCGTCACGCCCCTATAGCTCAGTTGGTAGAGCTACGGACTTTTAATCCGCAGGTCCTAGGTTCGAGTCCTAGTGGGGGCACTGCGATTTTTTCCGCACCGCGCAACCAGGTCACACGACCGGGTTGTAGTGGATGCCGTTGCCGCGCTCGGCGAGGGGCGCAAGATTGCGCGCCGGCGTTTCCGGCAGCGGGGCATCGGTTGGGATTCGCCCCTGCGCGCGGTCCCAGCCCGCCCTGGCCCTCGGATGCATTCGCCGTCGCCGAGGCAGCATCGTGAACGCCAATTTGACCCCGCGGCCGAACAGCCGATGCAGACGTTCGTCGCGGGTCGACCACGTGGTGTAGCCCATCAGTTCCCGCACCGGCTCGTCATAGAGACCGACGGTGACCCACACCACGAACGGCTCTATCACCGTGAGGAATGTGGACCAGACCGCATCCGGAATCCACTGCGCGGTAGGAGGTTTGGGCATCGTCGACAAATCCAGCACCTCGCGGGCGGCCCAGGTGTCCTCGAGTACCTCGCGGCACATCCGATCCCAGTACGCCTGGAAGTCCTCCCACGTCTCGGGCACCGGACGCATGCTCATGTCGTACATCCGGTACCAGGTGATGTGCTCGTCGAACAGCCGGCGTTTATCGGCCTCAGTCAATCCGTCCCCGAAGTGCTCCGCGGTCAGGATGGTGCCCATGAAGAAGGTGGCGTGCGCCCAGTAGAAGACTTCCGGGTTCAGTGCGCTGTAACGACGGCCCTTGTCGTCCACGCCCTTGATCGGGATGTGATAGTCGCGGACCTGCGCCCCGGTGGCCGGAGCGCGGTCACCGTCGAAGACCACCCCGCCGATCGGGTACAGCGAACGGAACAGCCGCGGAATGCGTTCGGTGAAGAAGATCGAGTGATCCTTGACGGCAGCCCCCAGTTGCGGGTGCATGTTCTGCATGGAGCCGGCCCATGGTCCCTGCAGCACGCCTCGCCAGTCCCCGAATAACCTCCAGGTCAATGAATCCGGACCCAGCGGCGCCCCGCGGTAGGTGCCACTGCTGGCCGGGCAACCGGTGCTGGCGTTCTCGTCGTTCACCGCGTCACACGCGCGTCGCGTGGGACCGTCCTGCTGGCCGGCGCATGTCTACTGGCCGAGAAATTCCAGGACCTCATCGGAGCAGGTGCCCGAGCGCTCGCAGTAATCCCAGCACTTGTCGCCGTTCTCCTCGCACCAGGACGGCTGGCCGGCTTCCACCGACTGGGCGTAGTTATTGCTGATATCGGTGCCGGTGTCCTTCAGTGCCTTCGATTCCTTGCCCTGCGGAGACATGACCGAGTAGCCGGGGTGACCGGCGGTCATGGTGTCATTGCAGTTCAGGTCCAGCAGCACGATGGCGCCACGGTTGTTCCCACTGGAGTCCAGGGAGTTCGCCATGCGCGATCCGGTCACGATGCACTGGTTGGTGGGCAGGTACTGCCCGACCCGGCTGTTGACCTTGGGCGTGCCCCACTGACTGATATTTTCGGCGGCCTGCTCGTAGGTCAGGCCTGCGTACTCGTTGATGGCCGACGCCGATCCCGTTCCGAACAGGACGGCCGCCACGGCCGCACCCCCGAGAATGCCGACACCACGGGTCAGGGTCTTCTTCACCGCTGCCTACCTCCGCACTAAAAGTCCGACTCACGTGCGAATATACCGCTGAATCGTCTCGGCCGCATCGTCGGTCGACATGCCGGACCGCTGGCGGCACTTGAATGTCACTGCCAGACACAGATATATTGGTGCAACCACGAGGTACAGATAACCGGAGGACCGATGTCCCAAGACCCGAGCAACGTCGAGCTGCTGCGCGAACTCGAGCCCGTCGCGGAGAAGCTGATCAACCGGCACATGTCGATGTTCAAAGACTGGAACCCGCACGACTACATCCCGTGGAAAGAGGGCAAGAACTACTACGCCCTCGGTGGTCAGGACTGGGATCCGGACCAGGCCAAGCTCTCCGAGGTCGCCCGGGTTGCAATGGTGCAGAACCTGCTGACCGAGGACAACCTGCCGGCCTATCACCGCGAGATCGCCATGAACTTCTCGATGGACGGCCCGTGGGGCTACTGGGTCAACCGGTGGACCGCCGAGGAGAACCGGCACGGCATCTCCATCCGCGACTATCTGGTGGTCACCCGCAACTGCGACCCGATCGAGCTGGAGGAACTGCGGGTGGAGCAGATGACCCGCGGCTTCTCACCGGGCCAGAACCAGCAGGGCGACCTGTTCGCCGAGAGCCTGTTCGATTCGGTGATGTACGTCAGCTTCCAGGAACTGGCCACCCGGGTGTCGCACCGCAACACCGGCAAGGCGTGCAACGAGCCCGTCGCCGAGCAGCTGCTGGCCCGGATCTCCAATGACGAGAACCTGCACATGATCTTCTACCGCGACATCAGCGCGGCCGGCCTCGACATCGCGCCCAATATGGCGATGGCGTCGCTGTACCGGATCCTGAAGAACTTCAAGATGCCCGGCTACACCGTTCCGGAGTTCCGGCGCAAGGCCGTCATCATCGCCACCGGCGGGGTCTACGACCCGCGCATCCACCT
>JBFYOR010000246.1:0-2940 GCA_041303695.1 Mycobacterium sp.
CCTCTCCGAAGGGCCGCGGCGCTCAGATGCTCCCCATCGCCGATCAACGGCAGCGGCGGGCTCATATGCAGGGCCACCGCATCGGCCAGTTGCGCGCGGCCCTCGAACACCGCCGACAGCAGTTCCCGCTCGGACACGCTGCCGGCGACCTCACCGGCCATGACCGGTGGTTCGGCCCCGACCACCGGCATCTGGGATACCTCGTACTCGCGCAGGATGCTGATGGCGTCGCGCACCGTTTCCGACGGGTGAGTGTGCACCAGATCCGGCAGCGCCCCGGATTTGCCGCGCAGCACCTCGCCCACGGTCGGCTCGGGAATCGACTCGTCGAGCGGTTTGCGCAGGAACCCGTAGGACGACATCCAGGCGTCGTTGAAGATCTTCGACATATAGCCGCGGCCGCCGTCGGGAAGCAGCACCACGACCAGCGCGTCCGGTCCGGCCTCCTCGGCCACCCGCAGCGCAGCGACCATCGCCATCCCGCAGGAGCCTCCGACCAGCAGGCCCTCCTCGCGGGCCAGCCGCCGGGTCATATCGAAGGAGTCCGAATCCGAGACCGCGATGATCCGGTCGGCGACGGCCGGGTCGTAGGCCGCCGGCCAGAAGTCCTCGCCCACACCCTCCACCAGATAGGGCCGCCCAGTGCCGCCGGAATACACCGACCCCTCCGGGTCGGCGCCGATCACCGTGACCCGGCCGTTGGAGACCTCTTTGAGGTAGCGCCCGGCACCGGTGATCGTTCCGCCGGTGCCCACCCCGGCGACGAAGTGGGTGACCTTGCCGTCGGTATCGGCCCAAATCTCCGGACCGGTGGTCTCGTAGTGGCTTGCCGGTCCGTTCGGGTTGGAGTACTGGTCGGGTTTCCAGGCGCCGTCGATCTCCTCGACCAGGCGGTTGGACACGCTGTAATAGCTGTCCGGATGATCCGGGGGCACGGCGGTCGGGCAGACCACCACCTCAGCCCCGTAGGCGCGCAGCACGTTCTGCTTGTCCTCGCTGACCTTGTCCGGGCAGACGAACACACACTTGTAGCCGCGGCGCTGCGCCACCAGTGCCAGTCCGACACCGGTGTTGCCCGAGGTGGGTTCGACGATGGTGCCGCCCGGCTTGAGTTGGCCGCTGGCTTCGGCGGCGTCGATCATCTTGACCGCGATCCGGTCCTTGGAGCTGCCCCCGGGGTTGAGGTACTCGATCTTGGCCGCCACCACCCCGGCGCCCTGGGGCACCACCGAGTTCAGTCGAACCAGCGGGGTGTTGCCGATCAGCTCGCTGACATGGGGTGCAATTCGCATGGCTCTATCGTCGCAGGCTCACGGCACCGGCCGTTCAGCCGGTCGCTTCCCGGATGTACTTCCCGATCTGGCGCAACGACCGGGTCGCCTCCGGGATCAGCGGGGCGGCCAGCTGGAAGTCGTGGATCTGACCGGGCCACACCCGCACTTCGGTCGGAACCCCGGCGGCCGCCAGCCGGCGGGCAGCCAGCCGGGCGTCGTGCAACAGCACCTCCGAACCGGAGACGTGGATGAGCGTCTGCGGCAGCCCGGGCTCGATATGGTCCAACGGCTCGTAGACGTCCTCCGGCTCGCCGTCGACGACATTCTTGGCCGCGGCCCGGGCCACCAACGCCACCAACGCGTCAAAAGCCTTGGGCGGGAACATCGAATCGGTGTAGGCGTTCGGATGCGTCAGCTTCGGATCCTTCTCCAACTGCAGCAGCGGCGAGATTGCCACCAGCGCGGCCGGGGTCTCGCCCTCAGCCTGTAGTCGCTGCGCCAGTGCGAGCGCGAGGTAGCCGCCGGCCGAATCGCCGGCCAGCACGATCTGGTCGGGCTCGTAGCCCCGCAGCCGCAACCACTGGTAGCCGTCGTAGCAGTCATCGATGGCCATGCCGATGGTGTGCTTGGGGATGAGCCGGTAGTCGACCACCAGGACCGGTGAGTCGGCGAACTTCGACAGTGCGACAGAGATGCGGCTGTGCGAGTTCACCCCGCAGGTCAGGAATGCGCCGCCGTGCAGGTAGAGCACGACGCGGCGGCGGCCGTCGGCGGGCAGGACCCCGGGGGCGCGCACCAACTGTGCCGAAGCGTTGGGCAGCCCGACCGTAGCGCGCACCGTGCCGGGCGATGGCAGCAGTGCCCGGGCGACGAAGTCCACCATTCCGAACGGCCAGGGCAGGTGTGGCACGTGACTCAGCACCGCGAGGGTGGGCCACATCGTCAGCCTCGTGCCCAGCGAGACCAGTCGGGCGGGCAGGCTCGGACCGTCCTCGATGACCTCGACCGGCGCCCCGTCACTGACCGGGTAGCGGCGCGGCCGGGCCGGCCGCATGGGCACATGGACCTTGCTGGGTGCGGTCATGGTCAACACTCCCTACGCCGTTGTAGTTTGTGGCTGTTGTAGCGGTGTGCGATATCGGCCCTGGGCCGATTCGCCGACCCGGGAACTAGATCTTGACAGCTGTGACCCAGCGCACAGAGCGGGATGGCTGTTTATTACTGGAACTGATACCGGTCCGTGATCGCCAACCCGGATCCAGGGGGCCACACTGACGTCCGTGACCATGTGGTTCGGTCCATCTAAGGCACTGGCCGTCGCGGGCGTTCTGGCCTCGACCGGCAGCGCGGTGGTGGGTGCCCGTAACCTGCTGAGCGGACAGGCCGAACAGGCCCGCAGCGTCATCCCGAAGGCCTGGAACGTCCCGCCCCGCGCGGACGGTGTGTACGCCCCGGGCGGGGTCCCCGTGCGCCGGTGGGAACGCGGAACCCCCGTCGGCATGCACCTGATGGTGTTCGGCGACTCCACGGCGACCGGGTACGGCTGCCTGGAGGCCGACGAGGTCCCCGGCGCCTTGCTGGCCCGCGGGCTGGCCGAACAGTCCGGCAGCCAGGTCAGGCTCTCCACGAAGGCGATCGTGGGGGCGACCTCGCGGGGTCTGGCCAG
>JBFYOR010000247.1:0-7308 GCA_041303695.1 Mycobacterium sp.
GAGTGCGGATGGGTGAGCCGAGCGGACCATTGCAGCCCAAGTATTCGCGGGTGCTGCTCAAACTCGGCGGCGAGATGTTCGGCGGCGGGTCCGTGGGCCTTGATCCCGATGTGGTGGCCCAGGTGGCCCGCCAGATCGCCGAGGTGGTGCGCAGCGGAGTTCAGGTCGCCGTGGTGATCGGCGGCGGCAATTTCTTCCGGGGCGCCCAACTTCAACAGCGCGGCATGGAGCGCACCCGATCGGACTACATGGGCATGCTCGGCACCGTGATGAACAGCCTGGCGTTGCAGGACTTCCTGGAGAAGGAGGGCATCGTCACCCGGGTGCAGACCGCCATCACCATGGGTCAGGTCGCCGAGCCCTACCTCCCGCTGCGGGCGCGACGGCATCTGGAGAAGGGCCGCGTCGTCATCTTCGGCGCCGGTATGGGTCTGCCGTATTTCTCCACCGACACCACCGCCGCCCAGCGGGCGCTGGAGATCGGCGCCGAGGTGGTGCTGATGGCCAAGGCCGTCGACGGGGTGTTCACCGATGACCCGCGGGAGAATCCGGAGGCCGAACTGCTCACCGAGATCACCCATCGCGAGGTGCTCGACCGTGGCCTGCGGGTGGCCGATGCCACCGCCTTCAGCCTCTGCATGGACAACGGAATGCCGATTCTGGTCTTCAATCTGCTGACCAATGGGAATATCGCCCGAGCGGTTGCCGGTGAGAAGATCGGAACACTGGTCACCACCTGATATCGCACTGACCGAATATCGCACTGACCGAGGAGCCGCATGATTGACGAAGCTCTCTTCGACGCCGAAGAGAAGATGGAGAAGGCTGTCGCCGTCGCGCGCGACGACCTGTCGTCCATTCGCACCGGGCGGGCCAACCCGGGCATGTTCTCCCGCATCGTCATCGACTACTACGGCACACCCACCCCCATCACGCAGCTGTCGAGCATCAACGTGCCCGAGGCCAGGATGGTGGTCATCAAGCCGTACGAGGCGTCCCAACTGCGCCCGATCGAGGAATCGATCCGCAATTCCGATCTGGGCGTCAACCCGACCAACGACGGCAACATCATCCGGGTCTCGATTCCGCAGCTGACCGAGGAACGCCGCCGCGACCTGGTCAAGCAGGCCAAGGCCAAGGGGGAGGACGCCAAGGTGTCGGTGCGCAACGTGCGCCGCCGCGCGATGGAGGAACTGCACCGGATCAAGAAGGACGGCGAGGCTGGCGAGGATGAGGTCGGCCGGGCCGAGAAGGACCTCGACAAGGCCACCGCCCAGTACGTTCATCAGATCGAGGAGCTTGTGAAGCACAAAGAAGGCGAGCTGCTGGAGGTCTGAGGACTCCGGCAGACATCGACCGTGGCAGACAACGCCCCAACCCAACCGGCGCCGACGTCGACGTCGAAGGCCGGCCGAAACCTGCCCGCCGCAATCGGGGTCAGCCTGCTGCTCGGCGGCATGGTGATCGGCACCCTGATCTTCGCCCCGCGCGGCTGGGTGGTGATCCTGTCGGTGGCGATGGCGATCGCGACCCACGAGGTGGTCAAGCGGTTACGGGAGGCGGGATACTCGATCCCGCTCATCCCGCTGCTGGTCGGCGGTCAGGCGATGATCTGGCTGACCTGGCCGTTCGGTGCGGCCGGTGCGTTGGGGGGGTACGGCGGAACGGTGCTGGTCTGCCTGATCTGGCGGCTGCTGAGCCAGGGGTTGCAGAGCCAGCCGGTCAACTATCTGCGCGATGTCGCCGTCACCATCTTCCTGGCCACCTGGATTCCGCTGTTCGCCGCATTCGGCGCGCTGCTGGTCTACCCGGAGGACGGGTGGGCGCGGGTGTTCGCCTTCATGCTCACCGTGGCGTTCTCCGATATCGGTGGATATGCCGCCGGCGTGCTGTTCGGTAAGCACCGGATGGTGCCGGCGATCAGCCCGAAGAAGTCCTGGGAGGGCCTGGCCGGTTCCCTGGTGTGTGGCACGACGGCGGCGGTGCTCGCGGTGGTGTTCCTCATCCACAAGCCGTGGTGGGTCGGAGTGCCGCTGGGAATCATGCTGGTGATCACGGCCACCCTGGGTGACCTTGTCGAATCGCAGTTCAAACGGGACCTGGGCATCAAGGACATGGGCACCCTGCTGCCGGGGCACGGCGGCCTGATGGACCGCATCGACGGCGCGCTGCCGTCGGCGGTGGCCACCTGGATCGTCCTCAGCTTGCTGGCCTGACGCGGATACTGGATCTGTGAAGCAGGATCTGGTGTTCGAGGCCCCCCGCCGGGGCCTGCCGCCGCGGCACTTCGCCGACCTGGATGCCGCCGACCGGGTGGCCGCCGTCGCCGAACTGGGCCTGCCCGCGTTCCGGGCCAAACAACTCGCCGCCCACTACTACGGCCGGTTGCTCGCCGATCCCCAGCAGATGACCGACCTGCCGGCCGCCATCCGCGACGCGGTGTCGGAAGCGCTGTTCCCGCGTCTGCTGACGGTGGTGCGGGAGGTCGAGTGCGACAGCGGAGAGACCCGAAAGACCTTGTGGCGCGGGCACGCTGCTAATGGTTCCAGCGGCGCGACCTTCGAGTCGGTTCTGATGCGCTACCCCAACCGCAACACGGTGTGCATCTCATCGCAGGCCGGCTGCGGGATGGCCTGTCCGTTCTGTGCGACCGGTCAGGGCGGGTTGACCCGGAACCTGAGCACCGCCGAGATCCTCGAGCAGGTCCGCGCCGCGGCTGCCACAGTTCGAGACCGGTTCGGCGAGCGGCTGTCCAATGTGGTGTTCATGGGCATGGGTGAGCCGCTGGCCAACTACGCCCGGGTGCTGGCCGCGGTCCGGCGCATCACCGCCGCCCCGCCGGAGGGTTTCGGAATCTCGGCCCGTTCGGTGACGGTGTCCACCGTCGGTCTGGCACCGGCGATCCGCAAACTCGCCGAAGAGCACGTCGGGGTGACCCTCGCGGTGTCTCTGCACACGCCCGACGATGAGTTGCGCGACACCCTGGTGCCGGTGAACAACCGCTGGCAGGTCGGCGAGGTACTCGACGCCGCCCGCTACTACGCCGACGCGACGGGCCGGCGGGTGTCCATCGAGTACGCGTTGATCCGCGATATCAACGACCAGCCCTGGCGGGCCGACCTGCTGGGCAGGAAACTACGCGCCGCGCTGGGACCGCTGGCCCACGTCAATCTGATTCCGCTGAACCCGACGCCGGGCAGTAAGTGGGATGCCAGCCCGAAGGCGGCCGAGCGGGAATTCGTGCGCCGGGTTCGGGCGCAGGGAATCTCGTGCACGGTGCGGGACACCCGCGGCCGCGAAATCGCGGCAGCGTGCGGTCAGCTCGCCGCGCAGGGTTAGACGGTGCTGCTAGCGGAGCATGCCGCGGCGGCGCATGATCACATCGCGCACCATGACGGCGGCGACGGCCACGGCGAAGGCGATCAGGAACCAGTCCTCGACGTGTCCGACGTGGTTTCCGCGGAGCATGCCCACCAGGAAAAGGATGATGAAGATCCCCAGCGCGTACCAGGTGCGATAGGTGATCTTGCTCCAGCCCCAAGCGGCCGAAGGCACGTCAGCGGGATCGACCTCCGAGTAACGCTCCACCTCGGTGTTGACCATTGCGGCTCCTGTCGTTCGACTGCCGATATTCTGGCACATCTCGTGTTCGGATCGGTGCGCATCCCGCGCTCAGCGGATCAGTCCGTACCGGCGTAGCGCCTCGGTGCGTTCGGCGGCGTGATCCACCATCGGCTCGGGGTAGCCGGGCGGACGGCCGGCCTTGAGCCGGTGCACATCGTCGGTCCCGCCGAGTTCGGGCACCCAGCGCCGGACATAGTCGCCGGCCGGGTCGAACTTCTCGCCCTGGGCGGTCGGGTTGAACACCCGGAAGTACGGTGCGGCGTCGGTCCCGGTGCCCGCACACCACTGCCAGCCGTGCTGGTTGCTGGCGACGTCGGCGTCGACCAGTTGCTCGAGGAACCAGCGGGCGCCCCACTGCCATGGCAGATGTAGATCCTTGACCAGGAACGATGCCACGATCATCCGCACCCGGTTGTGCATGAAGCCGGTTGCGGCGAGCTGGCGCATGCCCGCGTCGACGATCGGATAGCCGGTTCGGCCCTGTTTCCAGAGTTCGAAGGCCGCCCGCGCAGCCGGCCCGGTGTCGACGTCGATGCCGTCGAAAGCGGGGTTCCAGTTGTGCCAGGCGCTGGCCGGCCGCTGGTGCAGCACCGCCGCGTAGAAATCCCGGAAGGCAAGCTCGCGCAGATAGGCACCGGGACCGGAGTCACGCAGGTTCAGATCGGCCGCCATGGTCCGCGGGTGGATGGTGCCGAATTTCAGGTGGGCCGACATCCGGCTGGTGCCCGGCTTGTCCGGCCGGTCCCGGTCGACGGTGTAGTCGCCGATCCCGTCGGCCAGGAACTCCGCCCAGCGGCTCCGGGCGGCCGCTTCGCCAGCCGGAACATCCAGCCCCACAGCAGGATTCGGGGCATCGGCCCGCCCAGGCAGGCCGGGGACATCCGCGGGGTCGACCCAGGTGGCGGCAGCCGGATCGGATTGCGCGGGGGCCCGCCAGCCGATCTCGCGCCATCGGTTGAAGAACGGGGTGAACACCTTGTAGGGGGTGCCGTCGTCCTTGCTGACCCGGCCGGGGGAGACCAGATAGGGGGAGCCGGTCGCGACCAGGGGAATGCCGGCGGCGGCCAGTGCCGCACCGACGGCGGCGTCCCGGCGCACCCCGAACGGGCTGAAGTCCGCGGAGACGTGCACGGCGGTGGCCTCGGCCGCCGCACAGATCTGCGGAATGAGGTCCTCGGGACGGCCCCGGGCGATCAGCAGTCGACCGTCGAGCGCGCCGTTGACCTCCCGCAGCGAATCGCCGAGGAACTGCAACCGGCGTGGGCCGGCCACGGCCTCCAGTCGCGGGTCGAGGATGAAGCAGGCCAGCACGGCGGATCCCGAATCCGCAGCGTCCAGCAACGACGGCAGGTCGCGCAGTCGCAGGTCACGGCGGAACCACAGGACGGACGCGGCAGCGGGCATGATTCCTATGCTGCCGGTTGACTGTTCTGGCGCCGTCGGGGGGCCGCGCTCAACCGGTGCTCGCATCACAGACATGCCATCGGTGACAGCAGGCCGGCCGCGGTGGCGTGAAGGAGAGGCACGCCGCCGCGGCCGGCAGTGAAGGTGCTGTGCTGTGCCGCACCGGATCGGCGCGGCATCCCGCTAGGCGGCGGGGGGCAGCAGCACCGAGTCGATGAGGTACACCGTGGCATTGGTGGTCTGGATGCCGCCGCAGACGACGTTGGCGGAGTTGACCGTCAAGGTGTCGCCACCGCCGCTGACGGTCAGGTCGGCGCCCTGAACGGTGGTGTGGGTGCCGACGACCTGATCGGGACCCGCCTGGCCGGGAACCACGTGGTAGGTCAGGATCGAGGTCAGCAGTGCGGAGTCGGTCTTGAGCTTGTCGAGGGTCGCCGCGTCGATTTTGGCGAAGGCGTCATTGGTCGGCGCGAACACGGTGAAGTGCCCGCCGTTGAGAGTGTCGACCAGATTCACCGCGGGATTGAGTCCACCGGAGACCGCGGCGGCCAGAGTGGTCAGCACCGGGCTGTTGGAGGCTGCAACGGTCAACGGCGAAGCGGCCATACCGGCCACCGACCCGGGCCCGACCGGAACCTGCTGGGCGTAGGCGGCGCAACCCGGACCCACGAGGTGGGCGTCGGCTGCCGCGGTGGGCGCTGCAACCAGCGCGAGGCTGGTCGCCGCTGCCGCAAGAGCGGCTGCCGGCAGTGCCTTGATGACCTTCGTGTGCTTCTTCATGGTTGTCCCTTCGTTGTGCGCCCGCGATCTGCGCGGGGTGTCATCGGTTATTCGGCGCAGAGGTCCTGTCGGATGGGTGTCATGCGTCACTCCTGGGTTCGGATGGTTTCGGTCCGGAATGCAAAAAAAGACGCGGAATCGCCGAATGCCTTGCGGCAGCGACGATTCCGCGTCTTTTTTCAGACGGCGGGAACTACGGCGTGGGGGTCGCCGTGGTCTCCATCGACGGGGTCTCCATCGACGAGGTCTCCATCGACGAGGTCTCCATCGACGTGGTGCCGGCCGGTGCCGCAGGCGGCATCAGCACGGTGTCGATCAGGTACAGCGTCGCGTTGGCCGTCTTGATGCCACCGCAGACGACGCCGGCGTCGTTGACCTTCAGGTCATCACCGGAACCGGTGACGGTCAGGGAAGCGCCCTGCACCGTCTTGTGGTCGCCGACGACCGCGGCCGGGCCGGCCTGGCCGGAGACCACGTGGTAGGTCAGGATCGACGACAGCAGGTCCGAGTCGGTCTTGAGCTTCTCGATGGTGGCCGCGTCGATCTTGCCGAACGCCTCATCGGTGGGCGCGAACACGGTGAACTCGCCGTTGTTGAGCGTCTCCACCAGGTTGACGTCGGGGTTGAGCTTGCCCGAGAGCGCGCCCGCGAGGGTGGTCAGCACCGGGCTGTTGGACGCCGCAGTGGCGACCGGATCCTTGGCCAGGCCCTCGACCGAGGCCGGACCGGTGGGGTTGGCCTCTGCATAGGCGGCGCAGCCCGCTCCGACGAGGTCGCCGGCGGCCGGTGCGGCCATCGCCGACGTGGTGGTCATTGCGGACATAGTGGTCTCGGTGGTCGTCGAGGCCGCTTCCTTTTCCGTGGTGGTGCTCGAGCAGCCCGAAAGCGCCAAGGCCGCCGCGGCCGCGAGGCCTGCAGCGGTGATAACCGAACGGTGCACAGTCATAAATTCTCCTTTGATCCCTCCGATGAGTACAGCCTGAACCTTACGGCGGCCGTACTCAGCATTCGGTGCGCGGGGCATCACGGATAGGGGACTGTGATGACGATCACAGAACTGGGCATCAGTCATCGAGTGGTTGGCTCGGCCGAGGCGGACACGCTGGCACAATGAGCACGTGAGCCCGGCCGACCGTGTACGCGTGCTGATCCTGGGAAGCACCGGGTCGATCGGCACCCAGGCCTTGGAGGTCATCGCCGCCAACCCGGACCGTTTCGAAGTCGTCGGACTGGCCGCCGGGGGCGCCAATCCGGACCTGTTGGCGCGTCAGCGCGCCGAGACCGGAGTCAGACAGATCGCAGTTGCCGATCCGGGCGCCGCCGAACGGGTCGGTGACGTCCCCTTCAGCGGTCCCGACGCGGTGACCCGGCTGGTTCGGGACACCGAGGCCGATGTGGTGCTCAACGCGCTGGTCGGGGCGCTGGGTCTGGAACCCACCCTGGCCGCGCTGGCCACCGGCGCCCGATTGGCGCTGGCGAACAAGGAGTCCCTGGTCGCCG
>JBFYOR010000248.1:0-3960 GCA_041303695.1 Mycobacterium sp.
GGCCGAGGCCGACCTGACCATGGCCATCGACGGCTATCCCTCGATCAGCGATCTGACACCGCAGGCGCTGCGACGCGTCAGCTGATCGCCGGGCCTTGTGCGACGCTAAGGCGATGTCACACCCATCCACCGAGGTTTCGCGGTTGCGCGAGAAACAGAGCACGTCCCGCGAACGGCTCGACGCCCTGCTGGACAGCACACCGCTGGCCACCGTCGCCTTCGTCCGGGACGGCCATCCGGTGGCCCTGCCGATCGGGTTCGCCCGCATCGGCGACGAACTGATCATCCACGGCTCGACCGGATCGCCATGGCTGCGCGATCTGGCATCAGGTGTGCCCGCCTCGGTCGCCGTCACCACCCTGGACGGGGTGGTGGTGGCCCGCAGCGGTTTCGAGTCGTCGTTTCATTTCTGCAGTGCCGTGCTGTTCGGCACCTTCCAGGCCGTCGGCGAGGACGAGAAAGTCCGTTACCTGCACGCGTTGACCGATGCCTTCATCCCGGGCCGGGTCGTCGAGCTACGCGACAGCACCGCCAGGGAGCTGGCCGCAACCCTGGTGCTTCGGCTGGGGATCGATGCCCAGAACTGGTCGCTGAAAATCGGTGCCGGCTGGCCGGAAGATCCCGAGGAGGACGTCGCCGCCGGCGGATGGGCGGGAGTGGTGCCGATCGTCACCCGCTATGGCAGCCCGCGGCGGGCGCCGGACTGTGCCGAGTCGATCCCGGTTCCGGCGTCTGTGCGGGCCATGTCGGGCCGGGTGGTCGGCGACCGGAGTTAAGTGGGTGCCCCCGGCAGGATTCGAACCTGCGGCCTTCTGCTCCGGAGGCAGACGCTCTATCCCCTGAGCTACGGGGGCGCACATGCTGCGCCGTCGGGCTGACACAGCCTAACGCATAGGATGAACCCCCGTGACCCCCGCCGATCTCGCCGAACTCCTGCGCAGCGTCGCCGCCGAGGTGCTCAGCTCGCACGGGCTGGATCCGGCCGCGCTGCCGGCCGAGGTCACCGTCGAGCGGCCGCGCAACCCCGAGCACGGCGACTACGCGACCAATCTGGCCTTGCAGGTCGCCAAGAAGGTGGGCGCCAACCCCCGCGAACTGGCCGGCTGGCTGGCCGATGCGCTCGCCGCCGCAGACGGAATCGCCTCGGCCGAGGTGGCCGGGCCCGGCTTCGTCAACCTGCGCCTGGAGACCTCCGCGCAGGGTGTCATCGTCGCCAACGTCCTGGCCGCCGGCACCGGCTACGGCCACTCCGCGCTGCTCGACGGGCAGCGCATCAACCTCGAGTTCGTCTCGGCCAACCCGACCGGCCCGATCCATATCGGCGGCACCCGCTGGGCCGCCGTCGGCGACGCCCTGGGCCGGCTGCTCAGCACCCAGGGCGGCCGGGTGGTGCGGGAGTACTACTTCAACGACCACGGCGCGCAGATCGACCGGTTCGTCAACTCGCTGATCGCCGCCGCCAAGGGCGAGCCCGCCCCCGAGGACGGCTACGCCGGCGACTACATCGCCGATATCGCGGTTCAGGTGCTGGCCCAGGCTCCCGATGCGCTGGGGCTGCCGGACGCGCAGCGGCGCGAGACGTTCCGGTCGATCGGGGTGGACCTGATGTTCAACCAGATCAAGGCCGCCCTGCACGAGTTCGGCACCGACTTCGACTTCTACACCCACGAAGACTCGATGCATGCCAGCGGCCGGGTCGACCAGGCCATCGCCCAGTTGCGGGCCAACGGCGCGATCTACGAGAAGGACGGCGCAACCTGGTTGCGCACCACCGAGTTCGGTGACGACAAGGACCGGGTGGTCATCAAGAGCGACGGCCAGCCCGCCTATATCGCCGGTGACCTGGCCTACTACCTGGACAAGCGGCAGCGCGGTTTCGACCTGTGCATCTACATGCTCGGCGCCGACCACCACGGCTACATCGCCCGGCTCAAGGCCGCCGCCGCCGCCCTCGGGGACGACCCGGACACCGTCGAGGTGCTCATCGGCCAGATGGTCAACCTGGTCCGCGGGGGACAGCCCGTGCGGATGAGCAAACGGGCCGGCACCGTGATCACCCTCGACGACCTCGTCGAGGCCATCGGGGTGGATGCCGCCCGGTACGCGCTGATCCGCTCGTCGGTGGACACCCCGATCGACATCGACCTGGCCCTGTGGTCCTCGGCATCGTCGGAGAATCCGGTCTACTACGTCCAATACGCCCATGCCCGGCTGTCCGCGTTGGCCCGCAACGCCGCCGACCTCGGACTGCAACCGGACACCGCGCACCTCGATCTGCTCGGACACGACAAAGAGGGAACCCTGATCCGCAGCATCGGTGAGTTCCCCCGGGTGCTGCAGGCGGCGGCGGCACTGCGTGAACCGCACCGGGTGTGCCGGTACCTGGAGGACCTCGCCGGTGACTACCACCGGTTCTACGACTCGTGCCGGGTGCTGCCGCAGGGCGACGAGGAACCGGGCGATCTGCACGGCGCCCGACTGGCGCTGTGCGAGGCCACCCGCCGGGTGATCGCCAACGGTCTGGCAATCCTCGGCGTCAGCGCACCGGAGCGGATGTGAACGCCCATCCGGCCGGTCCGCGGCACGCCGAGGAGATCCACCAGGGATCGGCGCCGCCACAGCCGCGCAGCGTCGACGATCTACTGGCACTGGCGCCGAATGTCTGGCCGCGCAACACCGTTCGCGGCGACGACGGTGTTGTTCGGGTGGCCGGACTCGCGGTGACCGAACTGGCCGGGCGCTACGGGACGCCGCTGTTCGTCATCGACGAGGACGACTTCCGCGGCCGCTGCCGGGAGATGGCCGCAGCGTTCGGCGGCGGCGCCAACGTGCACTACGCCGCCAAGGCGTTTCTGTGCGGCGAGATCGCCCGCTGGATCGCCGAGGAGGGATTGTCGCTGGACGTGGCCAGCGGCGGCGAGTTGGCGGTGGCGTTGCACGCCGGGTTCCCGGCCGAGCGGATCGCGCTGCACGGCAACAACAAATCCGTCGACGAGCTGACTGCTGCGGTCAAAGCCGGGATCGGCTACGTGGTGGTGGACTCGATGACCGAGATCGACCGCCTGGACGTGGTGGCCGGCGAACTCGGAGTCGTTCAGAACGTCATGGTCCGGCTCACCGTCGGGGTGGAAGCCCACACCCACGAGTACATCGCTACCGCGCACGAGGACCAGAAATTCGGGCTGTCGCTGGCCGCCGGCGACGCGATGACCGCGGTGCGGCGGGTGTTCGCCGCCGATAACCTGCGACTGGTCGGACTGCACAGCCATATCGGCTCGCAGATCTTCGACGTAGGCGGATTCGAGTTGGCGGCCCGCCGGGTCATCGGGCTGCTGCGCGATATCGTCGCCGAGTTCGGAGTGGACAAGACCGCGCAGATCGCCACCGTCGACCTCGGCGGCGGGCTGGGCATCTCCTATGTGCCCCAGGACGATCCGCCGCCGGTCGCCGATCTGGCGGCCAAGTTGACCGCGATCGTGGACACCGAGTCGGCCGCCGTCGGACTGCCGGCACCCAGGCTGGTGGTCGAACCCGGCCGCGCGATCGCCGGACCCGGGACCATCACCCTCTATGAGGTCGGCACCGTCAAGGATGTGGCGATCAGTCACGGGACGCACCGCCGCTACGTCAGCGTGGACGGCGGAATGAGTGACAACATCCGCACCTCGCTGTACGGGGCGAACTACGACGTACGGCTGGTGTCGCGGGCCAGTGCAGCCGCACCGGCGTTGGCCCGTGTGGTCGGAAAGCATTGCGAGAGCGGCGATATCGTGGTCCGCGATGCCTGGCTGCCCGATGACACCGAACCCGGTGATCTGCTGGGGGTGGCCGCCACCGGTGCGTACTGCTACTCGATGTCCAGCCGGTACAACCTGATCGGCCGCCCCGCGGTGGTGGCCGTGCGCAATGGCGCCTCCCGAGTGGTGCTGCGCCGCGAGACCATCGAGGATCTGATCAGTC
>JBFYOR010000249.1:0-7614 GCA_041303695.1 Mycobacterium sp.
TGCCATTCCGGCGAGCATCGCCGGAGTGACCGCGATGGTGACATCACCCAGACGGTCCCGGATGAGGAATTGCGCGGCGTAGGCCAACCCGGCGCCGACCAGGTACCCCAGTGCGGCGATCAGCGCGGCTTGGCCCCCGACGGTGCGGATCGCCGCACTGGGGTACCTGGTCGGCGCCGGGTTGGCCTTCGCCGCGCAGTTCCTCATCCGGGACCGTCTGGGTGATGTCACCATCGCGGTCACTCCGGCGATGCTCGCCGGAATGGCATTGGCCACCGCGGTGATGGCACTCCTCGGTTCGTTGCTGCCCCTGCGCCGTGTCACACGTATCGACCCCGCCGTCGCATTCCGCCACTGAAAGCAGAGCCCAATGACCCAGTCACCACGTCCCGACAATGCTGAGGTTCTTGATGCAATCCGGGCCGCGCTGACCAAGCTGCTGTCGCCGGAGGACCTGGCTCAGGTCGACCTCGATGCGGTCGACGCCCAGACACCGCTGCTGAGCCTGCCCGTCGACTCGGTGGTGCTGATGGCACTGATGAACGATCTCGAAGATACGTTCTCGGTGTTCATCGAGGAGGAGGCGGCATTCTCGTTCAGTACGGCCGGTGATGTCGCGGACTACATCCGCAACCGCATCGCCGCGCGCGCGCAGCGGTCCGGCGAGACGTGAGTCCGTTCCCGCCCGCCGTGCTGGCGCACGTTGTGTCCAACGCGCCCGCATTGGCCACCGGTGCAATCGATTACGACCTCTTGCTCCGCGGCGAGATCGGACAACTCGACTTCTACGACAGCCGAGATCATCTCGCCACGCTGCCGGGTTCGGCTCTGGCGCAGCGGGTTCGGAATCGTGCCGGGGGACTCGCGTCGAGAGGCCTGGGCCACGGCGACCGGGTCCTGATGGTGGCCGCCAACACCGAGGACTACCTGACGACACTGCTCGCGGTTCTGTTGCTCGGCGCGGTGCCGTGTGCGGTCGCGCCACCGCCGACGCCGTCGCGCGAGGACTCCGCGGGGGTCGCGCACCTTCGGGCCGCCGTGCGCGTCGTCAACCCCAAACTAGTGCTCACCGACCGTAGAACCGCCGCCGCCGTGGCCCACCCCGGCCTGGTTGACTACGCGGAACTGGCCGAAGTGCAATCGGTTTCGCGCCTGGACGTGATTCCGCCACTACCGTCGGACCTCCATCACATCCAACTGACGTCGGGGTCCACGTCGGCGCCGAAGGCGGTGCTGCTGACCCACGGCAACGTGGCGAACAACATGGCGATGATCGGGCACGCGATAGGGACCCGGCGCGGCGTCAACCGGGTGTTCAGTTGGCTGCCGATGTACCACGATATGGGACTGATCCAGGTTCTCGGTCCGCTGCTCTACGGGGCACCGATCGCTCTGATGACACCGCTCGGATTCCTCCGCGACCCGCTGTCCTGGCCACGTCACATGACCCATCACGGATCCACGTTCACCGCAGGCCCGACATTCGCCTACCGGGCTGTCGCCGATGCGCTGGCCCGGGCCGACGGCGGGGCGCCCGAGATCGATCTGGCCGCGCTGCGTTATGCCTATGTGGGCGCGGAGCCGATCCCGTACGCCACGCTGCGGCACTTCACCGACAGCTTTGCGCCCCTGGGACTTCGCAGCGATGTGCTGATTCCCTGCTACGGGATGGCAGAGTCGGTGCTCGCGACGACGTTGGCTCTGGCACCGGCACCGGAAGGTCCGGGGAACTTCGGCCGGGTCCGGGTGCTGGTCGCCGATGGCGGGCACCCGCCACTGGTGTCGTGCGGTCCGCCGATCGAGGGAATGCGGCTGTCGGTGGTGGATCCCGATGGTGTGCAGGTGAGTCCCGGGACGGTCGGCGAGATCCGGATCAGCGGCCCCTCCGTGATGATCGGCTATCAGCAACCGGACGGCACGGTCAGCCCCCCGCCGGACGGCTGGCATGACACCGGCGATCGCGGATTCCTCTGTGATGGAGAGCTGTTCGTGGTGGGCCGCAGTAAGGAGATGCTGATCATCCGCGGCCGTAACCTGCCGCCCTACGACGTCGAGCGGACCATCGAGGAGTTCCGGGATGTCGGTCCAGGGCAAGCCGTCGTCTTCTGCGTCCCCGACGGCGGCGGTGGCGCGGAGCGCGTCGTGGCGGTGCTGGCCACCGGAGTCAGCGATCCGGAGCGCCGTCGGCATTTGCAGGCCGAGGTGACAACCCGGGTTCGTGAGGTGTTCGGATTCTCCCTCGACGACGTGGTGCTGGTTGCCAAGACCGCACTTCCGCGCACCACCAGCGGCAAGATCCAACGGCTCAAGGTGCGGGAGCGCTATGCCTCGGATTCATTGACCTGAGAACGTCGTTCGACTCCGACGGGTTCGACGCCGCCGGCGATATCGGTGGCGATGAAATCCTCGATCAGCTCAACCACCTCGGTGGGACGCTCCACCTGGGGGAAGTGTCCGACACCGGCGAGTACCTCCAGCCGGATGTCCGGGCGAGCGTCTTGTGCGGCGTAGGCGTGCTTGACCGGGATGATGGCGTCGCGGTCGCCCCAGATGGCCATGATGGGCAGCTCGGTCTTGGTGTTGAGACGGTTCAGTGCGCTGACGGCCTGGCCGCGGTAGTCGACGACGGAGCGCAGCGTGCGCAGAAAAGCCTGCCGGGTCGGGGCGTCGGAGAAGGTGCTGTAGGAACGCCAGATCTCCTCCCCGCGCGGCGCTTCGATACCGGCTCTGCGCAGCCAGGACCAGACTCGCTCGCCGGCGGCCAGCACTTGGCGGGGCGCGATGATCGGCATGATCAGCTCCGCGCCAGGGGCGGACAGCAGTCGCAGCGTCAGGCCCACGTCCGGGCCGAGGCCGCCACTGCCGATCAGGATCAACCGCTGGGCGTAGTCGGGGTGCTGGTACAGAAACTGCATCGCGACACCGCCGCCGAGTGAGTGTCCGACGATCGTCGCGCTGGTGACGCCGAGTTCGTCGAGCAGATCCCGCAGCAGCACGGCGAACGCACCCAGCGAGTAGTCACTCCGCGGCTTGTTGGACTCGCCGTGGCCCGGCAGATCAGGTGCGATCACCCTGAAATGACGCGACAGCGGCTTGATCACCGATCGCCAGGTCTGCGAGCTGCCCGCCATCCCGTGCAGCAGCAGCAGCACCTCGCCGCTGCCTTCGTCGACGTACGCGATCCGTTCACCGTGCAGGTCGAGGTACTTGAGGTCGCTCATCGCTGGGCTCCCGGCACCGACAGCCGGATGATCTTCGTCCAGGCTGAGGCGACCTGCTTGGGTAGCGGTCCGGTGGTGTAGCTGAGGCCGTAACGCTCGAAGATCTCCTGCACCCTTGGCGCGATCTCCTGATAGCGGTTGCTCGGCAGGTCGGGGAACAGATGATGCTCGATCTGATACGACAGGTTGCCGGTCATGAAATGCAGTGCGGGGCTGCCGGAGATGTTGGCCGAGCCCAGCATCTGGCGCAGGTACCACTGGCCGCGGGTCTCACCGTCGATGGAGTCCTTGGCGAAGGTCTGGACCCCCTCGGGAAAGTGCCCACACATGATGACCGAGTGTGTCCACAGGTTGCGGACCAGGTTGGCCGTCAGGTTGGCGGTCAGCGTGGTCAGCGCCGACGGCCCGGACAACAGCGGGTGCAACACATAGTCGCGGGTGGCTTGCCGGCGGATCTTGGCCAGTACCTTCTTTCCGCGACTGATGAAGTCGTCCTTCTCGACCCGGCCCTTGAGGTACCTGCCGATCTCCAGGTCGTAGAAGGCGATTCCGTACTGGAAGAAGCAGGCGTTGATGGCATTGGACAGCGGCTGGATCAGATACAGCGGCTTCCACGGCTGGTCCTCGTCCACGCGCATGATGCCGTAGCCCAGGTCGTTGTCCTTGCCCCGGACATTGGTGTAGGTGTGATGCAGTTCGTTGTGGGAGTGCTTCCACATTTCCGCCGGTGAGGCGTTATCCCACTCCCAGGTGGTGGAGTGGATCTTGGGGTCGCGCATCCAGTCCCACTGGCCGTGCATGACGTTGTGCCCGATCTCCATGTTCTCGACGATCTTGGAGATCGACAGCCCGACGGTGCCGGCGATCCAGGCCGGCGGGAACAGTGAGAACAGCAGAACCGCGCGGCTGCCGAGTTCGAGTTTGCGCTGGGCGTCGATCACGGTGCGGATGTAGTCCGCGTCGCGTTCGCCGCGGCTGGCGATGACCTGCTCGCGGATGGCGTCCAGTTCGGCGCCGAGGTTCTCGATATCGGCCTCGGTCAGTCCGGTGGTCGGGTCGGTGAATGTTTCCTGGACTGCGGTCATGTCGGTAGTCCTTTCTTTGGTGTTCAAGCGTTTAGAGTTCGATGTCGCAGGGGCCCGCGGCAGCAGAGATACAGGTTTGGATGACGACGCCGTCGCCTTCGGCGGCTGTGGTGAGCGCCCCGGTGCGCAGGTCCCGGACCGCCCCGCGGCGCAGTGGGGCGACGCAGCCGAAGCAGATGCCCATTCGGCAGCCTGACGGCATTAGCACCCCGGCGGCCTCGCCGGTGTCGAGCAGGCTTTGGGCGCCGTCGTTCTCGACGGCCGTTCCGGCGGTGGTGAAGGTCACGGTGCCGCCTTCTCCGGTGGCGATGACGGTCGGCCGGAACCGTTCGGTGTGCAGGCGATCGGTGATACCGGCAGCGGCCCAATGGCTTTCGAGAGCATCGAGCAGGCCGACGGGCCCGCAGGCCCAGGTGTGGCGCTCGGGAAGGTCGGCCACCAGGTCCTGTAGCGAGGCGAGGTCGAGCATGCCGTCGGTATCGGTGTGAATCTCCGCCAGTCGGATCCGGCCCCGGGCGGCAAGCCTGCGCAGTTCGCCGCCGAAGATCACATCCGCGGCGGTCGGCGCGGAATGCACCACGACGACGTCGGTCGCCGCGGTCGCCGACAAGTTCCGCAGCATCCCCATCACCGGGGTGATGCCACTGCCGGCGGTGACGAACAGGGTCCTGGCCGGGGCCGTGGACCCGAGGATGAACTCGCCGGCAGCCTGGTCGAGTTGGATGACCGTGCCTACCCTGGCGCGCCGCACCAGATAGTTGCTCACAATGCCGTCGGGGATGGCCTTGACGGTGATGGTGACGCAGCCGTCGGTCCGGTCGGTGGCCGAGGTCAGGGAGTAGGCCCGCCACTGCCGTACCCCGTCGACGTCGACGCCGATGCGGATGTACTGGCCGGGAACGTGGCCGCGCCATCCGCGGCCGGGTCGGATCACCAGGGTGACGGCGTCGCGGGTTTCCGGGTTGATGGCCATGATGCGTCCCCGCAGAGCGGCGCCCGAGCGCAGCGGATCGATCACGTCGAGGTAGTCGGCCGGGACCAGGGGAGTGGTGATCCGCTCGGCGAGCTTCTCCATCTGTGCGCGCAGCGTCGCGGCCCGGGTGGTGCGGGGTGCTGTCAACGTCATTCCCCCACCATCCACGGCTGTTGGGTATAAAATCTTGACCTGAGGGTGTGGAAAAAATCCCACTCTTTGTTCGGAAGGGATAAATTGACGGATTCGCATCCGCGTCTGTCCGGGCTGGCGCTCGAGCCGGAGGTGGTCACGGCACTGGAGGCGGTGCTGCCGCGGATGGCCGAGCGCACGGTGGAGGCCATCATCGCCGAGGTGCCCGCCTACACCGACCCGTTCAGCGGGCAGATGGGCCAGAACATCGAGAACGCCGTGCAGACCTCACTGGGTGCATTCCTGCGCCTGGCCACCCGCGCGGAGGGCTCCGATCCCGGGACCCAGCTGTCGCCGGCCGTCAACGGGGCCTACGAACTCGGCCGCGGCGAGGCCCGCAACGGCCGGTCCATCGACGCGCTGCTGGCGGCGTTCCGGGTCGGTGCGAGGGTGGCCTGGCGGGAGCTGTCGGCCGCCGCGGTCGGCGCCGGATTGCCGGCGACGACCATCGCGCGCTTCGCCGAGTTGGTGTTCGCCTATATCGACGAACTGTCGGCGTCCAGTGTCTCCGGGCATGCCGACGAGTCGGCGACCGCCGGGCGGGTGCGGCAACGCTACCTCGACCTGCTCACCGCGCAGCTGCTGGCCGGTGAGCCACCGGAGGTGCTGCGCGACAGTGCGGAGCGGGCGAATTGGGCTGTGCCGCAGATGCTCACGGCAGTCCTGGTGCCGGCGGCGCAGACCCGCGGTCTTGCCGCACAGCTGAGCTCACATGTGCTGCAGAGCGCTGACGAGCTTCCGGGCCTGGATCCCGGGGAGTCGTGGGCCGCGGTGCTGGTGCCCGATATGGACGGCGACCGGCGAACGAGGCTGCTGTCGACCCTGGCCGGCCGGGCAGCGGTGGTCGGCCCCGCGCGGCCGTGGCTGCTGGTGCACTCGTCGTTCCAGCGGGCAATCCGCGCCCGTCATCTCGCCGGTCCTGGTGCCGATGTCGTCGACACCGATGAACATCTCGTCGAGATCGTCCTCGGTGCCGACCCGGAGGCCGCCGACGACCTGCGACGCCGGGCACTGGCACCGCTGAACACGGTGCGTCCCAGCACCGCCGAGCGACTCGCCGAGACATTGCGGGCCTGGCTGCTGCACCAGGGCCAGCGTGATGCGATCGCCGCGGAACTGTTCGTGCACGCCCAAACCGTGCGGTACCGGATGACCCAGTTGCGTGAGCTCTACGGCGAGCGGCTCAACGATCCGCAGACCATCCTCGAGCTCACGGTGGCGTTGGGAGTACCGCCGGTCAGGTCGGGGTGACGCGGATCGGCGGAGGTACCGTCTTGGCCGTGAGCGACAACCCGTTCGACCCCGACCTGTGGCGGCCCGTCGAGGGCTTCGAGGATCTCACCGATATCACCTATCACCGCCACCTGCGTGACGGTGTGCCGCAGCCGACGGTGCGGGTTGCTTTCAATCGCCCGGAGGTCCGGAATGCTTTCCGGCCGCACACCGTTGACGAGCTCTACCGCGCCCTGGACCACGCCCGGATGTGGCCGGAGGTAGGGGTGGTGCTGCTGACCGGCAACGGGCCCTCGCCCAAGGACGGCGGATGGGCGTTCTGTTCCGGGGGCGATCAGCGCATCCGGGGCCGCAGTGGCTACCAGTACGCATCCGGCGACTCCGCCGAGACGGTGGATCCCGCGCGTGCCGGCCGGCTGCACATCCTCGAGGTGCAGCGGCTCATCCGGTTCATGCCCAAAGTGGTCATCTGCCTGGTCAACGGGTGGGCGGCCGGCGGCGGGCACAGCCTGCACGTGACGTGTGACCTGACGCTGGCCAGCCGTGAGCACGCCCGGTTCAAGCAGACCGACGCCGACGTCGGCAGCTTCGACGGCGGGTACGGCAGCGCATATCTGGCCAAGCAGGTGGGTCAGAAGTTCGCCCGCGAGATCTTCTTCCTCGGCGAGGCCTACACCGCCGAGCAGATGCACCGGATGGGCGCGGTCAACCGCGTCGTGGACCACGTTGACCTGGAAACCGTCGGACTGGAGTGGGCCGCGACGATCAACGGCAAGTCCCCCCAGGCCCAGCGGATGCTGAAGTTCGCGTTCAACCTGCTCGACGACGGCCTGGTCGGCCAGCAGATCTTCGCCGGCGAGGCCACCCGGCTGGCCTATATGACCGACGAGGCGGTCGAGGGCCGCGATGC
>JBFYOR010000250.1:0-4317 GCA_041303695.1 Mycobacterium sp.
CCGCACTGGGCTGCCGCATCCTGGTCGATGACAAACTCAAAGTCGAGGACTTCGCCGAGGGTCGCGACGCCCAGGCCTTCTGTCTGGACAAAACCGCATGAGCGCCCACGGCACAGACGCACGCACCGGCTTCCCCCGGTTCATCCGCGCGTTCGCGGTTCCGATCATCCTGATCTGGGTGGCGTTCACCGCGGCAGTGAATCTGCTTGTCCCCCAGGTCGAGAAGGTCGGCATGGCCAACGCCATCTCGATGTCGCCACAGGACGCGCCGGCGGTGATCGCGGCCAAGAGGATGGGCGAGAAGTTCGGTGAGTCCACCTCCGACAGCATCGCCATGGTGGTGCTGGTCGGCGACGAACCGCTCGGTGAGTCCGCGCGCGAGTACTACAACACCCTGATCGGCAAGTTCGACGCCGACCCCAAGCACGTGGAGCATGTCCACGACTTCTGGGGCGACATGATCACCGCCGCCGGCGTGCAGAGCAGTGACGGCAAGGCCGCCTACGTCCAGCTCAACCTCGTCGGTGACCAGGGCAGCACGCTGGGCAACGAGTCCGTGGAGGCGGTGCGCGAGACCATCCACGACAACCCGCCGCCGGCGGGCCTGCAGGCCTATGTCACCGGCCCGGCGCCGCTGACCACGGACTCCCTGCACGCCAGCGACAGCGGCATGATCAAGATGACCGTGGTCACGATGATCGTCATCACCATCATGCTGGCCCTGGTCTATCGATCGGCCAGCACCGTGCTGCTGATCCTGGCCATCGTCGGCATCGAGATGGGCGCCTCACGCGGGGCGGTCGCGGTCGTCGGCCACCTCGGCCTGATGGACTTCTCGACATTCTCGGTCCCACTGATGACGGCCCTGGCGATCGCCGCGGGTACCGACTACGCCATCTTCCTGATAGGCCGCTACCACGAAGCCCGGCAGAACGGCGAAGATCCGGAAACTGCCTACTACAGCGCATTCCGCGGCGTCGGTCACGTCATCCTCGGCTCGGGGCTGACCATCGCGGGCGCCATGCTGACACTGCGGCTGACCCGGCTGTCCTATTTCAACTCGCTGGCCTACCCGTCGGCGATGGCCCTGGTCATCGTTGTCGCGGCCGCGCTGACAGTCGCCCCCGCCGTTCTCGTCGTCGCCAGCCGCTTCGGGCTGCTGGAACCGAAGCGCATGATGAAGACCAGGGGGTGGCGCAAGGTCGGCACGGCGACGGTCCGCTGGCCCAAACCGATTCTGGCCGCAGCAACCAGCGTTGTCCTACTCGGCATCCTGGCGATGATCGGTTACAAGACCAGCTATGACGACCGCCGGTACATTCCTGCCGACGTGCCGGCCAACGTCGGTTACGCCGCGGCCGAGAAACACTTCAGCACCGCGCGGCTCAATCCCGACATCATGACGATCGAGTCCGACCACGATATGCGCAATCCCACCGACATGATCGTGCTGGACCGGATCGCCAAGTCGATCTTCCGCATCGAGGGAATCGCGATGGTGCAGAGCATCACCCGGCCGCTGGGCTCACCCATCGCGCACAGTTCGATTCCGTACCAGATCAGTATGTCGACGGTGCCGATCACCCAGAACCTGCAGTTCCTCAAGCAACGGGTGGGTGACATCAGCGGGATGTCGGACGATCTCGGCACGATGATCGTGTCGATGACCGAGATGCAGACCCTGATGACGCGGATGTCGGGGTCGATGAACAACACCGTCGAGTCGGCGAACGGCATGGTCGAATCCGCGAACGGCATGGTCGGGGCCGGCCAGCGCAGTGTCGAGGATATGAACACCATGAAGGTCACCCTCGATGAGATGCGCGACAATCTCGCCGACTTCGACGACTCGGTCCGCGGGCTGCGCAACTATTTCTACTGGGAGCAGCACTGTTTCAACATTCCCGCCTGCGAGGGCATGCGCTCGGCGTTCGACGCGATGGACGGCGTCAACACGTTCAGTGACAACATGGGCGCGTTGCAGACGAACATGTCCGCGATGATCGGCGGAATGGACGCCATGGTCGGCGGCATGGACGACATGGTCGGCGGGATGGGCGAGATGAACGCCGTGTTCCCGCAGATGATCGCCCAGTTCCCACCGATCATCGGTACGGCGACCATGATGCAGCAGACCCTGCAGACCATTCACAGCACGTTCGACGGCTTGATCACGCAGATGCAGGAGATGACCGACACCGCTACGGCAATGGGTCAGGCATTCGACGCCTCCAAGAGCGACGACTACTTCTACCTGCCGCCGGAGGTGTTCGAGAACGCCGACTTCCAGAAGGGCCTCAAGCTGTTCCTGTCGCCGGACGGCAAAGCAGCCCGGCTGATCATCACCCACGACGTGAATCCCGCCTCCGAGGAGGGCATCTCCGTCGTGGACGACCAGCTCACCGCCGCCCATGAGGCGGTCAAGGGCACCGCGCTTGCCGGGTCCGAGATTTATCTCACCGGCACGGCGGCCACCTACCGCGACATCCAGTCCGGCGCCAAGTACGACACCATGATCGCCGCCTTCGCCGCACTCACGCTGATCTTCATCGTGATGCTGATCATCACCAGGGCGCTGATCGCCTCGATGGTGATCGTCGGGACCGTCGTGATCTCGCTGGGGGCCGCGTTCGGCCTCTCGGTGCTGATCTTCGAACGGATCGCCGGGGTCGAGCTCAACTGGATCGTGCTGGCGTTCGCGGTGATCATCCTGATGGCCGTCGGCAGCGACTACAACCTGCTGTTGGTGTCACGGTTCAAAGAGGAGATCGGCGCCGGTATCAACACCGGCATCATCCGGTCGATGGGCAGTACCGGCAGCGTCGTCACCGCTGCCGGGCTGGTGTTCGCCTTCACCATGGGCGCCATGATCTCCGGAGACCTGCTCAACGTCGGCCAGGGCGGTTTGACCATCGGTATCGGCCTGCTGTTGGACACGTTGATCGTCCGGTCGTTGATGACGCCGTCGATCGCGGCCATTCTCGGTCCGTGGTTCTGGTGGCCACTGAAGGTGCGCTCCCGGCCGTCATACTCCGAACGGATGAACCATGTGACGAGACGCGAAGCGGTGTTCGAGGACATTTTCAATCCGAACCCGCACCCCCGCGACGGGGACGCCACACCGGAAGGCGAGATCGAGCCCTCCGGCGCCAGGTAAGCGCAGCGCCAGCGCTCATACGGATATGCGGCAGATACGCCACCTCCCGTCCTGACGCTGCACCAGGCCCGCGATCTCCAGCATGGCCAGCGAGCCCAGCACCCCGGCGCCAGGTAGCCCTGCGGCGACGGCGATCTCGTCGGGGGTCCGCGCACCCCGGGCCGGCAGCGCCTCGTAGACCAGGCGTTCGGTCTCGCTCAGGGCATCGAGCGGATCGGCGGGATGAGGCAGTTCGTCGGCGAATTCGCCTGCCCGGCCGATGATCTCGCGCACCTCATCGGCGCGGGTGACAAGTTCGGCACCGGAGCGCAGCAGGACGTGACAGCCTGCCGAGGCCGCGGAGGTGACCGGTCCCGGCACCGCACAGACCACCCGCCCCAGGGCGCGGGCCCATGCCGCGGTGCTGGCCGCCCCGCTGCGCAGTCCGGCTTCCACCACCACGGTGGCCCCCGCCAACGCGGCGACCAGTCGGTTGCGGGTCAGGAACCGGTGCCGGGCCGGCCGCACACCGGGCGGGTACTCGCTGATCAGCAGCCCGTGGTTGGCAATCCGGTGCAGCAACGCCGAATGGCCGGCCGGGTACAGCACGTCTACTCCCCCGGCCAGCACCGCGACGGTGATTCCGTCGGCGGCCAGGGCAGCGCGGTGGGCGGCACCGTCGATGCCGTAGGCACCGCCGGAGACGATCGCGACGTCGTGCTCGGCCAGCCCGGCCGACAGATCGGCGGCGACGTGCTCGCCGTAGGCGGTGGCCGCCCGGGTGCCGACGATTGCCGCCGCCCGGCCGGCGACATCGTCGAGGTTCAGCCCTCCGATCACCCAGAGCGCCAGTGGCGGCCCGCCCTGCGGCTTATCCCGAACCGGAGCCCCGGCGAAGGAGGCAAACGCCAGGTATGGCCACTCAGCGTCGTCGGGGGTGAGCAACCGCCCACCCCGGCGTGCCAGTGTCTCGAGATCGGCTGCGGCACAGTCGACGTCGCGGCGCGCCTCGGTTCGCTGCGCCAAGGCCGGACTGACCTGGCCGCGGCGGATGCGCTCGGCCGCGCCGACCGGACCATCGTGGCGCAGCAGCGCCGCCAGTTCAGAGCACGGTGCCTCGGCGACCCGGGACAGGTACGCCCAGGCCTGCAGTTCGGCCTGGCCGGTCATGGCATGACCTC
>JBFYOR010000251.1:0-5479 GCA_041303695.1 Mycobacterium sp.
GACTGTCGGCCGGCACCGGATTGGGGGCGCGGCCACCGACGGCGTTCTCCGGATTGCCGATCGACACCCAGGAGACTTTGGCCGGGTCAGGGGCGCTGGACGGGTCCGCTGCCCAATTGCGAAGTGCTGTGTAGATGACCTGGCCGCCTTGGCTGTGGCCGACCAGCGTGATCGGAGTCGGGTCGTCGGCCAATCCGTCGACAGCCTGCTGAAGACGGGCCGCACCCTCGTCGTTGAACGCCTGCCCGAACGGGATCGCCGGGTAGTAGACGGGGGTGCACATAGAGGGCGACGTACACAGATCTCCGCGAAGCTGCATCGGGGTGAAGTAGAGGAACGGCTGGATGCCGACCAGACCGCCCTCGAAGGTCAGGACGGTGGCCGCCAGGTCGATGTCCCGGATCGCGGTGGCGTGCGGAGTGGCCTGCGCTTGAGCGGGCTGCAGCAATCCGGCTGTGATCGCGACAGAGACCGCGACCGGCCATAACGACGGTTTCATGGCTGAGACGATACCCGCCAGCTAATCTCACGGCACATGGCCAGCAAAGCGGTCCCCATCTACGCCGGGCTGCTGATCGCCGCCGCGGCGACGGTGGCGCCGTTCGCCCTCGGGCTACTGACGTCGTTCACCTCCGCCCAGCAGTTCGCCACCGGCACGCCGTTGTCGATGCCCGACCCGCCGACTGTGTCGAACTACACCGCCCTCGGCGGGGCCGGCTTCGGCCGCGCCCTGGCGGTCACCCTGCTCATGACGGCGATCATCACCATCGGGCAGTTGACCTTCTCGGTGCTGGCCGCCTATGCCTTCGCCCGACTGGACTTCCCCGGCCGCGACACGCTGTTCTGGGTCTATGTGGCAACCCTGATGGTGCCGGCCACGGTGACGGTGGTTCCGCTGTATCTGATGATGGCCGAACTGGGTCTGCGCAATACGTTCTGGGCGCTGGTGCTGCCGTTGATGTTCGGCTCGCCGTACGCGATCTTCCTGTTGCGCGAGTACTTCCGTGCGATCCCCAAGGACCTCCTCAACGCCGCACGGATCGACGGCGCCAACACCCTCGACGTCATCGTGCATGTGGTGGTGCCGGCCAGCAAGCCGATCCTGGCCACCCTGACGCTGATCACCGTTGTCTCGCAATGGAACAGCTTCATGTGGCCGCTGGTGATCACCAGCGGGCCGCGCTGGCGGGTGCTGACGGTTGCCACCGCGGGCCTGCAGTCGCAGTACAACGCGCAGTGGACGCTGGTGATGGCGGCCACGACGGTGGCGATTGTGCCGTTGGTGGTGCTGTTCGCAATCTTCCAGCGCCATATCGTGCGCTCGATCGTCGTCACGGGGCTGAAGTGACGGGGCTGGAATGACCCGACCCCGGTTCTCCACCCTGGCCCTGGCTGCGCTGCTCGTGGTGGCTGTTGTTCTCGCCGGTGCGGTCCTGCTGCTCGGCCGCAGTTCGGATCCGGCCGGCACGACCGTCGTCACGGTGCGGTTGTGGGACGAGCAGGTGGCCGGCGCCTACCGGGAGTCGTTCGAGCAGTTCAGCCGCGAGAATCCCGCCATCGAGGTGCGCACCACGCTGGTCTCCTACGCCAGCTATTTCGACACGTTGCGAACCGATGTGGCCGGCGGCGGCGCCGATGACATCTTCTGGATCAACAACTCCCACTTCGCCGAATATGCCGACAACGGCCGGCTGATGCCCATCACGGTGTCAGCGGACTGGGATCCCTCGGTGGCCGCACAGTTCACCCGCGGCGGCGTGCTGTGGGGGGTGCCGCAACTGACCGACGCAGGGATCGCGCTGTACTACAACGCCGACCTGCTGGCCGCCGCAGGCGTGCAGCCGTCGGAACTCGGCGCTGCCCGCTGGGATCCCGACCCGGCCAAGGACACCCTGCGCGCACTGCTGGCCCGGCTCACCGTCGACGCCACCGGACGGCGTGCCGGCACCCCGGGGTTCGACCCGCGCCGGATCCGCCAGTGGGGCTACAACGCGGCCAACGACCTGCAGGGCATCAACCTCAACTTCATCGGCTCGGCCGGCGGGGTGTTCAGCGACGGCGACCGGTTCGCCTTCGACAACCCGCAGGCCGTCACCGCGCTGGGCTACGTCATCGACCTGATCAACACCGACCACGTCGCCCCGCCGGCCTCGGACACCAACGACAACGGCGACTTCTCCCGCAACCAGTTCCTGTCCGGGCGGATGGCGGTCCTGCAGTCCGGCACCTACAACCTGGCCCAGGTGGCTGAGCAGGCTCGGTTCGACTGGGGTGTGGTGATGCTGCCGACCGGCCCGGCCGGGCGGGTCAGTGTCACCAACGGCATTGTGGCCGCGGGCAATCCGGCCACCCGCCACCCCGAGGCGGTTCGCGCGGTACTGGCCTGGCTGGGCGGTGCGGGCAACTCCTACCTGGGCCGGCGCGGGGTGGCCATTCCGGCGGCGCGCTCCGCCCAGCAGGGGTACTTCGACTACTGGAAAGCCAAGGGCGTCGACGTCGCACCGTTCTTCTCGGTGCTGGACGGCCCGCGCATCGCCGCACCGGGCGGTGCCGGTTTCGCGGCCGGCTACCAGGCGATCAAGCCGTTCTTCGACGAGATGTTCCTGGGCCGGCGGCCGGTGGCCGATACCCTGGCGGCGGCCCAGCAGGCTGCCAACACCGCCGCGCATCGCTAACGGGCCCGTCAGCCCAGCCCGCGGACCTCCACCACGATCGCCACCGCGGACAGCGTCGCGAGGATGCCCAGCGCCACCCAGTCGGCCTTCTTCGGCCGGGACGGGGCCGCCGAGATCTGGCCGGTGCCGCCGCGGGCCGTGATGGCATCGCCCATCTCGTCGGCCCGCCGTAGCGCGACGGTGATACCGGCGGCCAGCAGGTCGACCAGTTCGGTCGCCCACCGCCGGCGGCGCTTGCGACCGTCGGCCAGCACCGGCCGCGGACGCAGGCGTCGGGAGGCGTAGAGCAACCGGAACTCGTCGAGAAGCATCGGGAAGGCGCGCAGCGACAGCGACAGCGCGACGGCCCAGTCGTCGACCGGAATCCGAAACGGCCGCAGCGGACGGCCCAGCGTCGCGACGGCGGGGGCGACGTCGGCGACGTTGGTGGTCCACGACACCAGCCCACCCATGGCCAACAGCACGATCGACAGCGCGGTGAACCGCAGGAACTTCAGCAGACCGCCGACCTCGATATCCACCGACCACAGATGCAGAACCGGCGCACCGCCACCCAGGGTGGCGGTGGCCGCGCCGAACAGCAGCAGGATCCACAGCCACCGCGGCACCGACGGCAGCACCCCGCGCGGAATGTGCGCGAGCCGGATCACCAGCACGACCAGTGCCGCCATCAGACCGATCGCGAACCAGCCGGGGTAGAACGCCAGCAGCAGCGAAATGACGAAGACGGCAATCAGTTTGGTGCCGGCCCACAACTCGTGGATGACCGACGTTCCGGGGACCGGACGCAGCAGCACCACCGGACGCCGCTGGCGGGCCGCACTCATGACATCTCCCCGGCCGCCGCAGGTGCCGGCGCCAGCATCCCGCGGTCCAGATGCAGGGTTCGCGGACACAACTCCTCCAGGCCGGCGAAGTCGTGTGAGATGACGATGACGGTCAGCCCGGTGTTGATCCGCAGGTCGGTCAGCAGCCGCAGCAGTCCGCGCTGGCTGGCGGCGTCCAGGCCGGCGAGGGGCTCGTCGAGGATCAGCGCCTTCGGCCAGCGGGCGAGCAGTCCGGCGATGACCACCCGGCGCATCTGGCCGCCGCTGAGCTGATCGACGCGACGACCGATGAGCGAACCGTCCAGCCCGACGGTGGCCAGCGCCGCCGCCACCCGGCCGGTGTCCTGCGGGGAAAACCCTGCGGCAGAGGCCACTTCGAGATCGACGCGGCTGCGCAGCAGCTGCAACCGCGCGGCCTGGAACGCGATCGCGACGTCCCCGACCCTCTCGTGGGCGGGCTGGCCCCCCACCAGGCACGCGCCGGTGGTCGGCGTGGTCAGTCCGGCCATGATCCAGGCCAGGGTGGACTTTCCGGAACCGTTACCGCCGTGGATCAGCACCCCCTCGCCCTCGTTGACGGTGAAGGTGATGTCCCGCAGGGCGGTCTTGGCCCACGGGGTTCCGCTGGCGTATTCGTGGCAGACGCCGGTCAATTCCAGCACCGCCTCGCTGCTGCGCACGGGACCCGGGTGCACCGACGAGGTGGGTGCGGCGGCGTGGGAGACCATCACCATGTTGTCCAGCGACTCACTGAGATTGACGGTGCGGTCGGCGGTCTCAGCCTCGTTGTTGTAGTGCGTGATGTGCACCAACGCCATCCGGTGACGCTCGGTCAGACCGGACAGCACACCCAGCAGCGCCTCGCGACCCCGCTGGTCGACCATGGTGGTGACCTCGTCGGCGATCAGCATCGCCGGCTGGCGGGCCAGCGCCGAGGCCACCGCCAGGCGCTGCAGTTCGCCGCCGGAGAGCCCGCCGGTTTCGCGTTCCTCCATACCGGCCAGCCCGACCTCGCCGAGCAGCCTGCCGACGTCGGTGCTGGTGCCCGGCGGCAACCCCCACACCACATCATCGGCCACCCGGGTCCCGAGTACCTGGCTCTCCGGATGCTGCATGACGACGGCGGTGCCGCCCAGTTGCCCGAGTCCGACCGCGCCCGGGCGCTCGATGGCGCCCGAGGTCGGCTGCCGGCCGCACAGCAGCAGCATCAGGGTGGTCTTACCCGAACCGTTGGCACCGGTGACGGCGACGTGCTCACCGGGGTCGACGGTCAGGCTCAGCGGCCGCAGGGCGTCATGCTCGGCGCCGGGATAGCGGAACCGCGCCTCCCGCAGCCGGACCGGCACCGGGGCGACCGGACCGCTGTCGTTCGGCGTTTCCAGCTTGTGGACGTCCGGGATCCCGCGCAGCCGTTCCAACACCCGGGACAACGCCCACCAGCCGACCACCGACACCACCATGATGGTGAAGATCGAGTACACCATGATCAGCACCGGCCAGTACTGCAGCGCGGTGCCGAACAATGCCCGGGCATCCTGGGCGCCTTGCCGGAACGGCTCGAACTGCGACATCGCGGTGACCACACCGTCGACGTTGGCAGTCATCGCCTCGAATGTCAGGGTCCGCAGCCGCACCAGGATCAGCAGCGCGCCGACGATCCAGACTCCGTTGAGGAAGCCGGCCACAATCGACACCGCGATCACCGTGGGCGTGCCGCGACCGCGGCGTTTGATGATGCCCGTCACCCCACCGACGTAGGCGCAGTTCAGCACCACCATGAAGCCGCTGATGCCGGCGATCAGGACTGCGACGGTGCTGGCCGCGAATGCCGATGCCAGCAGCACCCGCAGCCGGTAACGGTAGGCGAGCAGGCCCATCGGGACGGCAACCAGCAGAGACAGACCACCGGCGAACGGCACCACCACCGACACGATCGTCAGCGCCGCGCTCAGCGACCCCATCACCGCGGCCTGGGCC
>JBFYOR010000252.1:0-4825 GCA_041303695.1 Mycobacterium sp.
ATCTTGGCGGTGGACCGTTTTGACCCCATGGCCCGGCGCAGCTGATCGGCCTCAGCCGCCGTGAAGCCGGCGCAGTCGACCGCCAGTTGCATCAGCTGCTCCTGGAAAAGCGGAATCCCCAGCGTCTTTCGCAGTGCCGGCTCCATCGACGGGTGGTCGTAGACGACCGGTTCAAGTCCGTTGCGCCGCCTGATATACGGATGCACCGAGCCACCCTGGATAGGTCCGGGACGGATCAGCGCCACCTCGACCACCAGGTCGTAGAACACCCGTGGCTTCAGCCGCGGCAGAGTGGCCATCTGGGCCCGGGACTCGACCTGGAACACCCCCACCGAGTCGGCGCGCCGCAGCATCTCGTAGACGCCGGCATCGGACAGATCCAGCCGGGCCAGATCCACCTCGATGCCCTTGTGCTCGGCGACCAGGTCGATGGCGTAGTGCAACGCCGAGAGCATGCCCAGGCCCAGCAGGTCGAACTTCACCAGACCGATTGCCGCACAGTCGTCCTTGTCCCACTGCAGCACACTGCGGCCGGGCATCCGGGCCCACTCCACCGGACACACGTCGGCGATCGGCCGGTCGCAGATCACCATGCCGCCGGAGTGGATGCCCATATGCCGCGGCAGGTCGGAGATCTGCACCGCCAGGTCGACCACGGCCTCGGGCACATCCTCGCCCCGCTTGCTCCAGGCGTCCTGCTGCCCCTGCGAGAAGCCCAGTGCCCGGGCCATATCCCGCACCGCACTGCGACGCCGGTAGGTGATCACGTTGGCGACCTGCGCGGCGTAGTCGCGGCCGTAGCGGGTGTAGACGTACTGGATGACCTGCTCGCGCAGGTCCGACTCGATGTCGATATCGATATCGGGTGGGCCGTCCCGGGCCGGTGAGAGGAACCGCTCGAACAGCAGATCGTTGGCGATCGGATCGACGGCGGTGACACCGAGGGCGTAGCAGACCGCCGAGTTGGCCGCCGAACCGCGGCCCTGGCACAGGATGTTGCTGCGCCGGCAGAACTGTGTGATGTCATGCACCACAAGGAAATAGCCCGGGAAGTTGAGCTGCGCGATGATGTCGAGTTCGCGTTCGATCTGCGCGTAGGCCCGCGCCGCACCGGCCCGCGGTCCGTAACGCTGCGCGGCGCCGACCATCACCAGCTCACGCAACCAGCTGTCCTCGGTATGCCCATCGGGAACGTCGAACGGCGGCAACTGCGGTGCGATCAGCGCCAGCTCGAACGCGCACTGCTCGCCGAGATCCGCGGCCGCGGTCACCACGTCGGGGCGCCGGGCGAACAGCCGGGCCATCTCCGCACCGGAGCGCAGATGCCCGCCCCCCAGCGGTGCCAGCCAGCCGGCGGCCTCGTCGAGGGACCGCCTGGCCCGGATAGCCGCCATGGCCATCGCCAACCGGGCCCGGCCTGGCTCGGCGAAATGCGCCGCGGTGGTGGCGACGACGCCGACGCCGAACCTCGGTGCCAGCCCGGCCAGCGCGGCATTGCGCTCGTCGTCGACGGGGGTTCCGTGCCGGGTGAGTTCGATGCTGACCCGGTCCGGCCCGAAACGGTCCACCAGATCGGCCAGCGCCTCGGCGGCCGCACCGGGTCCGCCAGCTGACAATGCCTGGCGCACATGCCCTTTGCGGCACCCGGTCAGGATGTGCCAGTGACCACCGGCCGCCTCGGTCAGGGCGTCATAGTCATAGCGCGGCTTACCCTTCTGTCCGCCGGCCAGGTGCGCGGCGGCCAGCTGGCGGGACAGCCGCCGGTACCCCTCCGGCCCGCGGGCCAGCACCAGCAGATGGGTTTCACCGAGGGAGAGCTCGGCACCGAAAACGGTCGCCATATTGAATTCGGCGGCCGCCTCGGCGAAGCGCACCACCCCGTACAGCCCGTCGTGGTCGGTGAGCGCAATCGCGCGCAGACCCAGCCGGGCCGCCTCCTCGATGAGCTGTTCCGGGGTGCTGGCGCCGTCGAGGAAGCTGAATGCCGAATGGGCGTGCAACTCGGCATAGGGCACCGCAGAGACGCGGCGATCGGAATGTGCCGAGGGGGGCCGATCCGCGGCCGGTTCGCGGGTCAGCGAGGGTCTGCTGTTGAGCACCCGCTGCATCTCCGCCCAGCTCGGCGGCCCGTTATCCCAGCCCACCCGGGTATCGTAATCGAACATATGTTCCCATGGAATGGTTGGCGGTCGGGGGCATAGGCTCGGCCGGTGACAACCGAGGCCTCCCATCCCGCCGAGCCGCATATCGGCTCTCTCAACAACAAGCTCAACTGGCTGCGCGCCGGGGTGCTCGGCGCCAACGACGGCATCGTCTCGGTCGCCGGCATCGTGATCGGGGTGGCCGCCGCCACCGTCGATCGCCAACACATCCTGACCGCCGGGATCGCCGGACTCACCGCCGGTGCGCTGTCGATGGCGCTCGGCGAGTATGTCTCGGTGAGCACCCAGCGCGACACCGAACTGGCGCTGCTGGCCAAGGAGCGCAGGGAGCTCGCCGAGGAACCCGAGGCCGAGTTCGACGAACTGGTCGGGCTCTACCAGGCCAAGGGCCTCTCACCGGATACCGCCCGCACGGTGGCCACCGAACTCACCGAGCGCGATGCGTTCGCCGCGCATATCGACATCGAACTGGGTATCGACCCGGACGGGCTCACCAACCCCTGGCATGCCGCGATCTCCTCGGCGGTGTCGTTCACCCTCGGGGCGCTGCTGCCGATGCTGGCCATCCTGCTGCCGCCGCCGTCGGCGCGCATCCCGGTCACCTTCGTGGCCGTGCTGATCGCCTTGGGCATCACCGGCTGGGTCAGTGCCCGGCTCGGCGGCGCCGATCCGGTTCGCGCGACGCAGCGGGTGGTGATCGGCGGCGCGCTGGCGATGGCGGTCACCTACGCCATCGGCCGCCTCGTCGGCGGAGTCGTCTGAGGGTTCAGCCGATGTATTCGGCGACGCCGTCGTCGAGCACGACGCGGGTGTCGGACCCGTCGGCCGCACCGGCCTCGGTGCGGTAGACCGCCCGTCCGGATCCGGTGCGCCAGATCGACGTCGTCAGCGTCTCTCCCGGGAACACCGGCGAGGAGAACCGCGCCGCCACCGCGGTCAGCCTGGCCGCATCCCCGCCGGCCAACTCGGCCAGCAGTGCGCGGCCGGCGAACCCGTAGGTGCACAGCCCGTGCAGGATCGGCATCGGGAAGCCGGCCATCTCGCGGGCGAACCAGGGGTCGCTGTGCAACGGGTTACGGTCGCCGGAGAGCCGGTAGATCAGAGCCTGGTCCTCCCGGGTCGGCAGGGCGATCCGGGCGTCCGGTTCCCGGTCCGGAAACTCCGGGGCCGCAGGCCGCTGGCCCGGCTGTCCGCCGAAACCGCCGGCGCCACGGATCACCAGGGTGGTCAGCGTCTCGGCGACCTGCGCACCGGTGACCGGGTCGCTGCCCCGGGCCCGCAGCATGATGATGCCGTTGCGGCCCACGCCCTTGTCCTGGAGATCGGCCACCTCGGCGACCACCGAGAGCGCCCCGGCGGCCGGCAGCGGGGCGGACAGCCGGATCTCCTGCGAGCCGTGCAGCAGCATGCCCCAGTTGAACGAACCCACCAGTGGCGCGGCGGCGAACCCCATGCAGCAGATCACCGCGAAGGTCGGCAGCACCTGCTGCGCAATGTCGTGGCTGTTGTCCGTGGTGAACGCGAGGTCGGCGGTTCCGGCTCCCACACCGAGCGCGTAGAGCATGGTGTCGCGGTCGGTCCACTCGTAGAGCTTGGGTTCGGTCACCGCGCCGATGGCCGAGGGGTCGATTGCCATGCCACTCCTGTCGTCCGGGATCTCTCTTCCGGGGAATTCTGCCCCGCCGCAGCGCTCGAGAGGGCAGGCTATTGGCATGCACGTTTCTCTGTCCCGAAGAGTGTCCCGAAGAGTGTCCGTAGTGATAGCGGCGTTGTCGGCGGTCATGATGCTCGCCGGCTGCGGCGGCCAGGCCACACCGGATCTCCGCAATGTCACGCTCACCCTGGTCCGGCACGCCGAGTCCGAAGCCAATGCCGACGCGGTCGCGTCCACCGCGGTACCGGGTCCGCCGCTGACCGAAGTCGGCCGGGAGCAGGCCGCAACGCTGGCAAACACCCTGTCGGGCAGCAAGTTCGACGGTGTGTTCGCCTCCCAGATGGTGCGCACCCAGCAGACTGCGGAGCCGATGGCCAAGGCGCTGGGCGAACAGGTCACCGTGCTGCCGGGCTTCAACGAGATCTCCGCGGGCTGGTTCGAGGGTGTCCCGATGGCGGACACCTCCGGCACCTTCCTGCTCGGCCCGGAGGGCTGGCTCAACGGCGACCGCAGGTTCGGCATCCCGGGATCGGTGAACGGCAACCAGTTCAACGGGGCCTTCACCGACGCGGTGCAGAAGGTCTACGACAGCGGCGACGATAAGCCGATCGTCTTCTCCAGCGGCCTGTCGATCATGATGTGGACTCTGATGAACGCCCGCAACGGCAGGCCCAGCCTGCTCAACGACCACCCACTACCCAACGTCGGGCGGGTCGTCGTGACCGGAAACCCGGTCACCGGGTGGGACCTCAAGGAGTGGGACGGCATCACCAACTTCTCCATCGAAGCGGATTGAGCGCGCAGTTCGGTATGCCGCTTCGGGTCCGCTATGTCGAGTGCGACATGCAGGACCGTGCGTTCAACGCGCACTACCTGACCTGGGTGGACATGGCACACACCGAGGCCCTGCGCGCGCTGACCGGCGGCTACCAGGCGCTCACTGAACGCGGTATCGACGTCGTGGTGGTCGCCGCGGAGTTGCAGTTCCGCCGGCCGGCGCGGTTCGACG
>JBFYOR010000253.1:0-8462 GCA_041303695.1 Mycobacterium sp.
CGCACCCTGTTCGGGCTGGTCCCCACCGGCGTCAGCGCCACCCAGGTCGGCAACGCGCTGACCATCGCGGTCAATACCGGCAGCGTCGCCTACTTCCGCAGCGGCGACAGCGGGATCCAGGTCAGCGGCGACCCGTGGTTCTTCGGCTCTCCCCACTTCGGCGACGCGGGCGTCAGCGAGGTCATCGTCGGAAACCCCGGCGCCCGCGGCGGTGCCGGATTCGTGTTCACCGAACAGACGGTCGGCGCCTCGTTGACGACCACCGGCATCGACTCGATCCGGTTCGGAAGCACCGCCGGGTTCACCGGGCGGGTGCACGCCGGGCTCGCCGACGGAACATTGACGGTGACCGACGCCATCCGCGGCCTCGGCGGTGTCGAGATCGACGCCCCGGTGCGGCTGGCCAACGACGTCGAGATCGACGCCGGCGACAAGAACGCCAGATTCCGGGGCGCTGTTGACGGGACGCGCAGCGGCCGGCAGTCCCTGACCGTCACCGCCCTGGGCGCCACCACATTCGACGGGGCCGTCGGTGGCCACACCGCGCTGGCCGGCCTGACGACCCGGGCCGTCGCCCCGCTGGTCGTCACCGAGTCCGGCGATTCCCGAACCATCCCACTGCATTACATGCCGGAGTACTCGGTCAACGGCGGGCCCCAGGTGAAGTACGGAATCGACGTCGCCATCGGCGACAACCCGTCGCAGATCTACGAGTTCGACACCGGGGGCGTCGGATTCTTCGCCGGCTACAACGCACCGTTCTGGCAGGGCGTGCCGCTGAGCGATCAGGCGGTGCAGGCCATGTACACCTCGGGCAACTTCTACGACGCTGTGGTCTCGACGACGACGGTGACACTCGGGTCGGGCTCGCAGACCGTCTCCACCCAGCCGATCGCGATCGCGGCGATCCTGCAGGGCGGCAACTCCAACACCGGCCAGATCTTCGATTTCACCAACCCCGATGCCCCGCCTGTCGACGGCCGTTTCTTCGGCGACTTCGGCGCCTCCTTCGGGGTGAGGACCCTTGACGGCCCGGTGCAGCAACTTGCCGGCCCGCTGTTCCAGCTGCCGGGCAACCTCTCCAGCGGGTTCCTCGCCCAACTGGGCCCGATCGGCGTCACGCCCCGGCTCACCGTCGGGGTGACCGACGCGCTGCGTGCCCAGTTCCCCTATGCGATCCCGGTCGGCGCCCTGGTCGGCGGCAGCTACCCGGTCTCCGGATACCCGCTGCTGCAGGCGTTCGGCTTCGCCGGCCAGTACTCGGTCACGGGGCCGGACGGCACCTTCGTTCTGGGCACCACCGACTTCCCGCAGTGCCTGCAGCAGTGCCTGCCGTCGCTGATCGACAGCGGCGCCCCGTCGACCAGTGTGCGCCTGCCCGGTGTCACCCCGCCGTATCCCTATGAGCAGGACGGGGGCCTGGCGTCGGGCACCGTCTTCACCGCCACGTTCCCCACCACCCAGGGCCGGCCGCAGCTGACCTGGACATTCGTCGCCGGCGACAACGGCTCGGTCAACGAGGTCAACTATTCGACAGCCGGCGGTGCCGCCGAAAGTACCCAGAACGTCAACACCGGCCTGAACATTTACAACGACTTCGACGTGATGTTCGACGTTGTGAGCCAGGTGATCTGGCTGCGGCCCAACGGCGGCCAGTCCACCGTCTCACTGCAGTCGGTGGCCACCGTCGGTGATCAGCGTTACGGCCAGAACGCGGTCCTGAACGGCGCCTACACCACGGGTGGCGGCGATTTCAGCATCGCCGGGGTGACCACCCTCGCGGGTGACACCGTGATCGACGCGGCCTCCGGTGACGTGACCTTCGCCGGCACCGTCGACGGTAACCACACCTTGGACGTCGACTCCGGCGGGGCGACGACCTTCGTCCGGACGGTGGGCGGCAGGGCCGAGGTCAAGCATCTGCGCACCGACACCGGCGGCTCCACCTCCACTGCTTCGGTGCTGGCCCGGGACTTCCAGGACTACGCCGACGACGTCACACTCAGCGGCCTGTACACCACGCGCAACGGCGCATTCACCGTCACGGGCGCCACCCTGCTCACCGGACCCGCCGAGATCGACGCCGCTGGCCGGGTCACCTTCGGCGGCTCCGTCGAGTCGCTACCCGGCAAGGGATTCCCGCTCTCGGTCAGCTCCGGTGCAGAGGTGGCGTTCGGCGCCGAGGTGGGGGGAACCGACACCCCGCTGGGCGGTCTGGCGATCAGCGATGCGACGACGGCCGCCGCCGTCGGCGCGGTGCGTCTCGACGGCAGCCTCGGCTACGGCGCCGGAACCGGGCTGTCGGTCGGCGACGGGGTGAGCGTGACGTTCGCCGCCGGCGGCACGATCACCGGGTTCAGCGGCAGCGGCGTGGTCTTCCACGGGGCCTCGAGGGACTCCGAGCTCCGCGGATTCACCATCTCCAACAACGTTTACGACGGTATCCAGATCGCGGCGGGCAGCCAGGGCCAGGCCGGGCCGGCCGACTACTCCGGCACGGTGATCGCCGGCAACACCATCTTCGGCAACTCCGCGTTCGGCATCGAAACCGCGGCGCCGGTGCTGGGCCTGACCATCCGGGACAACACCATCGGCAGGCCCGGGACGGCCAACCCGTGGAGCTACACCACCGGAGGGCCGAACGCGCACGGCATCGTGCTCGCGCCCGGCCTCTACACCGGATCGGCGATCACCGGCAACACCATCGCGCACAACCGGCGCAGCGGAATCATGGCCCCCGGCGGCGTTCAGGCACTGCTGATCTCCGACAACACCATCGAGCGCAACGACGGCAACGGGGTGGAGTTCGCCACCGGCGACTTCACTGCAACGGTGATCACCGGCAATGTCATCGCCGCCAACGACGGCGATGGCATCTCGCTGGGGGCCGGTATCGGCCAGGGCGTCACCACCGGGGGCAATCCGCTCGACGGCTACACCGCCGACTCCGGCCATTACATCATCACCTACGCCAACGACCCCGACTTCTACGATCCGACCAAGACCGTCGCCGACCCGCAGATCCGGATGACCGTCGGGTCCATGTCCTCGCCCCTGAGCGTGAACCTCGACACCGGTTCGCGCGGTTTGTATTTCGACAAGCTGCAACTCGATCCGGGCGTCGTCCTCGATGACACGGGCTCGCCCGGCTCGGTCTACCTCAATAGCTCCAACCGGCTGTACTTCGGCCGGTGGACCACCCAGCAGGTCGTCTTCACCGACTCGGTCTATGTGGGCCCGGAGGGCAACCCGGTGCCCGGCCACCAGGCCACTGCGGAGGTGCCGGTTCTGGCCGTGGTCGCGATCGGCGCATCCAGTGCGCCCCCGCCCGGTTCCAACCTTGCGATCACGACCTTCGACACCACCGTGGCCGACGGGTTCATCACCATCACTGATGGTTCGCAGACCCGGCAGGTCCCGATCTCCCCCAACACCACCGGAACGGGCCCGGCCGGCTCCTTCACCATGCCCGGCGGATGGTGGGCCGCCTACGACGACAACATGATCGGCGACACCGGGCGCTCCACGCTGGCACCGGTCGCCAACTTCGGCATCGGCTTCGACCGCTCCGGTCAGGGCACCTCACCGACCGACAACGCGCGCAACCAGAGCTACAACGCCTTCCTCAACCTCGCCGAGATGCGCGATGGCGCCATGCGGCCGGGTTACGTCATCGGCTCGGACTACATCCAACTGGGGCTGGACGATTCGGTCTTCGGGTTCGCCTACACCGATCTCGCACCGACCGGGCTGGCCCAGCAGGATCAGTCGGCGCCGGACTGGCAGCCGGCCACCGGAACGGTGCGTTACCAGGGCAGTGCTTATGACACCGGGCCGCTGGTGATCGACATGGGGATTCCCAGCGCGATCATGACGCTGCCCGGCGAAAAGCCGTCGGCGACGTTCTCCGGCGAAATGACCGTCGACCTGCTCAACTCGGGCGGCGCCGTCGGCTACGGATTCCGGACCGACGCCCAGGGCGCCATCGCGCAGACCAATCTGATGGCACCGACCACGGTCGCGTTCTTCAATCCGCTCGCCGGTGACTACACCCAGAACATGGCTCCACAGAGCCAGCAGTTCTTCAACACCGGCCGCCGGGTGTTCTCGGCCTTCGACTACCTCTACGACGCGGCGGCCGGATACCTGGGCCTGGCAGTCGGTGGGTCCGCCGAAGCGCAGACCGCATTCACCTCCGGTGACGGGGAGTTCACCGCGGCGTTCTACGCCAACCCCAACACCCCGACCGGGGTGTCGAACCTGACCATCGACGCCAACACGATCTCCGGTAACGGCGGCAACGCGGTGACCGTCAACGGGGTCGGGTCGGTGGGCAACGCCGTCCTGTCCAACGCCATCTTCGGAAACACCCGCGGCATCGTGCTGGACGGCGGCGGCAACGGCGGGCAGCCTGCGCCCGTGAGCATCGCCGCCACGTTCATCCCGTCGAACGAGTCCATCCGGGTGGACGGCCGGGTGCACGCCGCCGGCGGGTACCAGGGGCAGTTCCTCGTGCAGGTCTTCGCCTCACCGGCCGCGGAGGGCGGCAATGTGCAGGGCCGGCGACTGCTCGGTTCCCTGAACGCCGCGGCGGGCGATTTCTCCGTGCTGTTGAGCGCGGGCGACACCGGCACCGGCGACTGGATCACGGTGACCGCGACCCCGGTCACCGGGCCGCCGAACACCTCGGGCTTCTCGGTGGCCGCGCTGATCGAGAGGCAGTGATCAGAGCGTGCAGCCCACCAGCACCGGTTCCGGGATGAGGCTCACCCCGAACGCCGCGCGAACCCCGTCGCGCACGGTACGTGCCAGGGCCAGCACGTCGGCGGTGGTCGCGCCACCGCGGTTGGTCAGCGCCAGCGCATGCTTGCCGGACAACCGGCACGGCCCGTGGCCGGGGAATCCCTTCCCGAAGCCGGCCCGCTCAACCAGCCAGCCCGCGGCGAGTTTGACGCCGTCCGCCGCCGGGTAGTTCGGCACGGCACCGTCGCAGTCCCGGCGGATCCGATCGAAGTGCTCAGCCGACACCACCGGATTGGTGAAGAACGACCCCACACTCCAGGTGTCGTGATCCTCGGTGTCGAGCACCATCCCCTTGGCCGCCCGCAGTCCGAGCACCGCAGCGCGCACCCGGGCCGGGTCGGCGCGCTCGCCGACCGGAACACCAAGGGCAGCAGCGATTTCGGCGTAGCGCAACGGCGCGGAGGACCCGTCCGGGTCGAGGCTGAACTCGACCTCGAGCACGGTCGCGTCGGCGGATCCCTTCAGAACGCTGTGCCGGTAGCCGAAGCCCAGTTCGGCCGCCTCCACCCAGCGCAGCTGTCCGGTCCGGCGGTCCAGCAGTTTGACCCGGGTCATCCAGTCGGCCACCTCAGCGCCGTAGGCGCCGACGTTCTGCACCGGGGTGGCACCGGCCGACCCCGGTATCCCCGAAAGGCATTCCAGGCCACCGAGACCGGCATCGACCGACCTGCTGACGACGGCGTCCCAGTCCGCCCCGGCCTCGGCCCGCAGCACCGGTGGGTCCACGGTGACCGCCGTGCTGGCCAACCGGACCACGGTGAGATCCGCCAGGTCATCGGCAACCACCACATTGGATCCGCCGCCGAGCACCAGCACCGGTTCGTCGGAGCGGTCCAGTGTGCGCAGGGTGGCGACGATCTGATCGGTGGTGACACAGGTGATCACACGGCGGGCGACCGGGCCGACCCGCAGGGTCGTCAACGATGCCAGCGGCACGTCCTCGGCGACGTGCGCTCCGCCGAAATCCTCCTTCAGAGCCACGAGCGGTAACGGTAGCCTCGTCTGCTATGCCCCGTTCGTTCGACATGGCCACCGAGTACGAGGGGACTCCCGCGCAGGTACACGCCGCCTTCTGCGACAAGCAGTATTGGCTGGCCCGGCTGGCCGCATCCGGCGCCGACGACGCAACGCTGGAAGCGTTCCGGGTCGGCGACGACGGTGGCGTCGACGTGGTGACCACCCAGGTGCTGCGGGCCGATCGGTTGCCCGGCATCGTCCACCAGTTCCATCACGGCGACCTGGAGATCCGGCGGGCGGAGACCTGGACCAGCCTGGCCGACGACGGATCGGAGGCCAGCGTCGCCGGATCGATCGTGCGGGCGCCGGTCACGCTGAGCGGCGACGCCCGGCTGAGCTCGGTCGACCAACGCGCCCGGCTGACCTTCCGGGCCACCGTTGAGGTCCGCATCCCGTTGGTCGGGGGCAAGATGGAGAAGTTCATCGGAACCCAGCTGGTGAATCTGCTGACCACCGAGCAGCAGTTCACCACTGAATGGATCGCCGAGAACCTCTGAATGCCCCGCCAAATGGTCTACGACGTCGACGTCGCCATTCCCGCCGCCGCGATGTACCGCAACTTCACCACGATCACCTACTGGAATGACCTGGTGCAGTTCTATCTGGAGAACGACGCGCGCACCGAGATCGCGCACTTCCAGTCCGATGAGACCGGCACCGATATCGCGTTCTCCCACATCCTGTCGGCCGATGACCTCCCGGCGATCGCCCGGGCGGTGGTGCCGGGTCGGTTCGTCATCACCCGCGAACAGCATTTCGAGCCGTTTCACGAGGCTGCCAACGAGGCCCACGGGCGTTACAGCGCACAGATCCCGGCACCGGTCGACGTCACCGGGGACTACGTGCTGGCCGATACCGAGCAGGGCAGCCGGATGCGCATGGAGACGCTGTGCACGGCGCGGGTTCCCCTCATCGGTGGACAGATCGAGCAACTGCTGATGAACGGTCTGAAGACCCTGTTCAGCAGGGAGGGCGAGTTCACCGCGGACTGGGTCGCCCGCCATCTCTAGGGTGCCGCGGCCGGTCGGCATTCCGACCCGGGGAACCACCGGAACCAACCGGCTGCGCCGGGCCGACCGGTGGATGACCCACTCCCCCCGGGTTCGGGCGGCGCTGCAGAACTGCGACGACCCGGTGGTGGTCGATCTCGGCTACGGCCGACTGCCGGTGACCACCCTTGAACTCGCGGCCCGACTGCGCCCGGTCCGCCCCGATGTCCGGGTGGTCGGTCTGGAGATCGACCCCGACCGGGTCGCCGCCGCACGCGAGGCCCGCAGCGCCACCGTCGACTTCGCCCTCGGCGGATTCGAACTCGCCGGTCTGCACCCCGTTCTGGTGCGCGCCTTCAACGTGTTGCGTCAGTATCCCGAGGACGCCGTAGCCGGCGCCTGGGACACCATGCGCTCGCAGTTGGCTCCGGCGGGGCTGATCGTCGACGGCACCTGCGATGAGATGGGCCGGCTCAGCTGCTGGGTGTTGCTGGACCGCGACGGGCCGGTCAGCCTGACCCTGGCGTGTGACCCGCGGGCCATCGAGCGGCCCTCCGACCTTGCCGAGCGGTTGCCGAAAATCCTTATCCACCACAATGTTCCGGGTCAGCCGATCCACACCCTGCTCGCCGCTGCCGACCGTGAATGGGCGTCGGCGGCGGGGCAGTCGGTGTTCGGGCCGCGGGCCCGGTGGCGGGCGATGCTCACTGCGCTGAGCGCCGCTGGGACAGCGGTCGAGCCGCAGCGCCGCAGTGCCCGCGACGGCGTGCTCACCGTGCCGTGGGAGACCGTGCAACCGGTCTGACCCGGCGTCGCGGCTACCCTGAGCGGCATGCGGATCGCACTCGCGCAGATCCTGTCCGGAACCGACCCGACCGCGAACCTGGCACTGGTGGACGACTACACCCGCCGGGCCGCCGAGGCCGGTGCCCGACTGGTGGTGTTCCCGGAGGCCACCATGTGCCGGTTCGGGGTTCCCCTGGCCGCCGTCGCCGAACCGTTCGACGGCCGGTGGGCCGACGGGGTGCGCGGGATCGCCGCCGCCGCCGGAGTCACGGTCTTCGCCGGGATGTTCACCCCCGCGCCGGACGGGCGGGTCACCAACACCCTGCTGGCCACCGGCCCCGGGGTGCAGGCCCGCTACGACAAGATCCATCTCTACGACGCGTTCGGTTTCACCGAGTCCCAGACCGTCGCGCCCGGCCGCGAGCCGCTGGTCGTCACGGTGGACGGCGTCGGGGTCGGGGTGACGCTGTGTTACGACATCCGGTTCCCGTACCTCTACACCGACCTGGCCGACCGCGGCGCGTCGATCATCACGGTCAGCGCCTCCTGGGGGGCCGGGCCCGGCAAGCTCGAGCAGTGGACGCTGCTGGCCCGGGCCAGGGCGCTGGATTCGGGCTGTTTCATCGCCGCCGCCGGGCAGGCCTACCCCGGTCCGGAACTCGCGGCGCAGGCACCGACCGGTGTGGGCGGCAGCCTGGTGGTGTCCCCGATGGCGGAGGTTCTGGCCGGCGCCGGTGCGGACCCGCAGTTGGTGGTCTGCGACCTCGACGTCGATACCGTGGCCGCGGTCCGCGACACGGTCGGTGTGCTGCGCAATCGCATTAGACTTCGCTCAGATTCGTAGGGCACAATCGCCCGGGTGACGCT
>JBFYOR010000254.1:0-2601 GCA_041303695.1 Mycobacterium sp.
CCAGTCGACCCCGTCGCCGAGGCGGCGCATCTGGGCGCCGATGGTCCCGCCGGACTCGTGCTTCCAGTCCCATACCTTCTCGATGAACCGCTCGCGGCCGAGGTCCTCGCGGCTGCCGCCCTGCGCCCCCAGTCGCTTCTCCACCAGGGTCTGGGTGGCGATACCGGCGTGATCCATGCCGGGCAGCCACAGCACCTCGTAGCCCTGCATCCGCTTGCGCCGGGTCAACGCGTCCATCAGGGTGTGGTCCAACGCGTGGCCCATGTGCAGGCTGCCGGTCACGTTGGGCGGTGGAAGAACGATCGAATAGGGCGGCTTGTCGCTACCGGCGTCTGCCGTGAAGTAACCGGCGTCGACCCAGCCCTGATAGAGCTCGGTCTCTACCGAGCCCGGATCCCACGACTTCGGCAGGGTGTCGGCGCGGTCGTCATCAAGGGGCACCCCGCGATTCTAGGTGGGGCGCAGGTCATCTTCCGACCTGCGCCCCTCCCGGAGCCGTTACTTGCCGCCGCGCAGCAGCCCACCGAGGATGTTGCCGATGGCACCGCCCTGGCCACCGCCCAGGACGCTGCCGAGAATGCTGCCCAGCGGGTTGTTTCCGGCGGCGCCACCGCCACCACCGGCACCGCCGAGGATGCTGCCGAGAACATCGCCGAGGCCGCCGCCCGGGGCAGCCTGGGCCTGAGCGCCCGCACCCGCTGAGTTCTTCTGGGCGAACTGCTTGCCGACGTAGGCGAGCACGATCGGCGCCAGCATCGGCAGCAGTCGCTTGATCAGATCGCCGCCGCCGGCGCCGGCCCCGGCCAACGCGGAGGCGACCTGGTTGGTGTCATTGCCGCCGAACAGGCTGGCGATGAGCTGGTTGCCCTGTCCTTCATCGATCTGGTCGACGCTGACACCGCCGGTCAGCAAATCGCTTTCGCCCTCGGCGACGACGGCGGATTCCAGTTCAGTGGAATCGATATCGTCGGCCTGGACGTTTTCCTGCAGGCTGCCGAGCAGGGTGGGAACCAGGGTCTGGATCGCCTGGGTCACCTCGCCCTGGTCTGCTCCGAGCTTGCTGGCGATATCCGCCACCGGGATCTGATTGAAGAGGTCGTCGAGACCGGCCATGTTGAGGTTCCACTTTCTTGAGTTGCCAGCGAACTGATTAGACAGTAGTCAGCGGGGGCCGGTCGCGCCATGATTACGCTCTGGGCGTCAGTTCAGCCGGGCCGAGTCCAGCGAGATCCCGGCCCCCGGGAACCGGGCCAGCAAGGCGTCGCCCATCGCGGCCGCCGGGGTGAGCACACCGAAAAGCTCCGGCAGCTTGTCGCGGTCGAGTGCCAGCGCCAGGCCGCACTCCCCCAGCATCGCCGCGGTCGCCTTGTAGCCGGGGTCACCACTTTGGGACATGGTGGCGACATACCGGGCCCCGGTGCTGGTGGTGGTGTACGTCTCCACCCGGTACCAGCCCTGCTCGCGCACCTTCTCGCTGGGACCGGTGCCCGGCTTGGGGGCCAGGCGCTCGACCAGCCGACGCGGCAGGAAACGGAAGAACCGGCTACCCAGGGCGGCGGAGCCGGCGGTGACGGCGGTGGTCAGTGCGGAGACGACCGGAGCCGTCACCGACGGCCCGACGCTCATGTACTCGGCGTAGCGGAAGCGGCGGCCGTAGGCATAGTCGAGCAGGGCGTTGCTGCGCCGGACGATGCGGGTGTTGTACATCGCCATGACGAATCCGGCCGCCCATACCCCGGCCAGTTCCGGCGCGATCTCGGTGCCTCGGCGCCAGGGCAGGTCGGGTTGGGCGCCCAGTTCCGGCTCAGCCCCGCGATCCTGGGCAAGGGTGTAGGGATCCTCGAGCAGTTTGCGGGTGTCGGGGTCGCCCGAGGTGGCCCGGAATACCTCGATCATCGAGGCGATCGTGCCGCCGGACACCCCGCCGGAGAACCCGCGGAGCACGAAGTTGGTGTCCAGCAGATCCCCGGCATCGTCCCTCTTGGCCCGGCGGAACAGCTCGTAGACGGTCATATCCGACGGAATGGAGTCGAACCCGCAGGCGTGCACGATCCGGGCCCCGGTGTCGACGGCTTGTTTGTGGTAGTCGTCGATGCTCTGCCGGACGAACGTCGCCTCACCGGTCAGGTCTGCGTAATCGGTGCCGGCCGCCGCGCAGGCGGCGACCAGGGGAAGTCCGTACCGGCTGTAGGGGCCGACGGTGGTCAGCACCACCCGGGTGCGGGCCGCCATCTGCTCCAGCGACGCCGGCGAGGAGGCGTCGGCGGACACGATCGCCCAGGACTGCGCGGCCGGCCCGAGGGTTGCGCGGACCGCTTCGAGTTTTCCCGGCGAACGCCCGGCCAGCGCGATCCGGGCCTTTCCGCCGGCCTTCTCCAGATACTCGGCGGTGAGCTTGCCGACGAAGCCGGTCGCCCCGTACACAATGATGTCGAATTCGCGCCCTGTCATGAAGGTCAACTTACGCGAGCGCGCGCCGTCAGATCGGGCGCGGGGAGATCAGCTCAGCCGAGCCCGATCGCTGTGCTGAATGCCTTGCCCGGATCGGTGAAGGCCAGGCACACCTGACCCCAGTCCACCAGGCCGAGCGGGCCGCGGCCC
>JBFYOR010000255.1:0-14026 GCA_041303695.1 Mycobacterium sp.
AACGATCAGTGCCACGGTAATCATCGGCGCTCCCGGGTCTCGGTCGTGGAGATCATAGGCTCATTCGAACAGCGGCGGTTGCCCCAGCGCGCTCGCCGACGGTGGCGGGGTCATACCCAGATGTGTCCACGCCTGCCCGGTGGCGACCCGCCCCCGCGGCGTGCGTGCGATCATCCCGGCGCGCACCAGGAACGGCTCGCACACCTCCTCCACGGTTGCGGCCTCCTCCCCGACCGCCACCGCCAAGGTCGACACCCCGACGGGTCCGCCACCGAAACTGCGGGTCAGCGCTGAGAGCACGGCCCGGTCGAGCCGGTCCAGGCCCAGCTCGTCGACGTCGTAGACCGCCAGCGCGGCCTTGGCGACATCGCGGGTGATAACGCCGTCGGCGCGCACCTCGGCGTAGTCGCGCACCCGGCGCAGTAACCGGTTGGCGATCCGCGGGGTGCCCCGGGAGCGGCGCGCGATCTCCGATCCTGCCGCGTCACCGAGTTCGATGCCCAGGATGCCGGCGGACCGGTGCAGCACCTGCTCGAGTTCGACGGGTTCGTAGAAGTCCATATGCGCGGTGAATCCGAACCGGTCCCGCAGCGGCCCGGTCAGCGCACCGGACCGGGTGGTGGCGCCCACCAGGGTGAAGGGAGCGACCTCCAGCGGAATCGACGTCGCCCCAGGGCCTTTGCCCACCACCACGTCGACCCGGAAGTCCTCCATGGCCAGATACAGCATCTCCTCGGCCGGTCGTGCGATGCGGTGGATCTCGTCGATGAACAGCACATCGCCCTCGACAAGGTTGGACAGCATCGCTGCGAGGTCCCCGGCCCGCTCCAGCGCCGGCCCGGAGGTGAGCCGCAGCGCGGAGCCGAGTTCGCCCGCGATGATCATCGCCAGGGAGGTCTTACCCAACCCAGGCGGACCGGACAACAGAATGTGATCCGGTGTGCCGCCGCGATTCTTGGCGCCCTCGATGACCAGTTGCAGCTGCTCGCGGACCCGGGGCTGGCCGATGAACTCTCCCAGCGAGCGCGGCCGCAGGCCGGCGTCGATATCGCCTTCACCGACCGTCAACGCGGCTGAGACATCGCGATCTTCGGGCTCTTCATCGTTCTCGAACCGGCCCATCTAGATGACCTGCGCTTCGCGGCCCATTACTTCCTCCCCAGTAACGACAGTGCCGCGCGCAGTGCACTCGCCGTGGAGGCTTCCGGATCCTCGGCGAGCGCCTTGTCGCAGGCGTCCTCGGCCTGTTTGGCCGCAAAGCCGAGGCCGACAAGGGCTTCCACCACCGGCATGCGGACCGCGTGGCCGACCGCTGCCGCTGTGCCACCGCCGCTCGGCATCGCACCGATCTTGTCCCGCAGTTCCAGCACCATGCGTTCGGCACCTCGCTTACCGATACCGGGCACCCGGGTCAGTGCCCCGACATCGCCGTCTGCCAAGGCCCGGCGCAGTGCGGTGGCGTCGTAGACCGCCAGCGTCGCCAGGGCGATCTTGGGCCCGACGCCGGACACACCCAGCAATGTGAGAAACAGGTCGCGGGCCTCGCCGTCGGCGAAGCCGTACAGCGTCATCGAGTCCTCACGCACGATCATCGCGGTGACCAGGCGCGCCTCCGCTCCCCGCTTGAGAGTCGCCAGCGTGGACGGTGTGCACATCACCTTGTATCCGACCCCGGCGGCCTCGATCACCGCGTGGTCGAGGGCGATGTCGAGCACCTCGCCGCGGACCCCGGCGATCACGGCGCACTCCGCGACATCCGGCCGGGGGCCGCCTTGAGCCGGGCCTGGTAAGCGCGGCGCTGTGCAGCGGCCATCGCCTCCGCCTGCGCCATCCTGGCGATCATCGGCGCCCGCCAGCAGTGACAGATTGCCAGCGCGAGTGCGTCGGCCGCGTCCGCCGGTGTCGGCTTCTGTTGCAGCGCAAGGATCCTGGTGACCATCGTGGTCACTTGAGCTTTGTCGGCACGGCCGTTACCCGTCACGGCCGCCTTGACCTCGCTGGGCGTGTGGAAGAACACGTCGATATTCCGCCGGGCCGCGGCCAGGGCGATCACCCCGCCCGCCTGGGCGGTGCCCATCGCGGTGTTCGCATTCTGGTTGGCGAACACCCGCTCGATCGCGATCACGTCCGGCACATGGGTGTCCATCCAGTGCTCGACGGTGTCGCTGATGGTCAGCAGCCGGCGCGCCAGCGGTTCATCGGAGGGTGTCCGCACCACGTCGACGTCCAATGCGGTGACCTGCCGGCCACGGCCACTCTCGATCACCGAAAGACCGCACCGGGTCAGCCCGGGGTCCACGCCCATCACCCGCACTGGCACGCCTTCCGACTACGAACAGTTGTTCGATAGCTTAACGGGCGCCGCCGACATCGGCGGGTAGCGACACCGGGTGTGTCACTCCTCGTCGAGCAGGGCTGCGACGTCGTCGGGGATGTCGATATTGGTGTAGACGTCCTGCACGTCGTCGCTGTCCTCGAGCGCGTCGACGAGCTTGAGCACCTTGCGCGCGGTCTCCAAGTCGACCTCGACGGTCATCGACGGCTGGAAGCTGGCGTCGGCGGAGTCATAGTCGATCCCGGCATCCTGCAGCGCGGTGCGCACGGCGACGAGATCGCCCGGCTCGCAGATGACCTCGAAGCTGTCGCCGAGGTCGTTGACCTCCTCGGCGCCGGCCTCCAGCACCGCCAGCAGGACGTCGTCCTCGCTCAGGCCGTTCTTCTCCAGGACGACCACGCCCTTGCGGGAGAACAGGTAGGCCACCGACCCGGGATCGGCCATATTGCCGCCGTTGCGGGTCATCGCCACCCGGACCTCGCCGGCGGCGCGGTTGCGGTTGTCGGTCAGGCATTCGATGAGCACCGCGACCCCGTTGGGTCCGTAGCCCTCATAGGTGATGTTCTGCCAGTCGGCGCCGCCGGCTTCCTCACCGGCACCGCGCTTGCGGGCCCGTTCGATGTTGTCGTTGGGCACCGAGGTCTTCTTGGCCTTGGCGATGGCGTCCCACAGTGTCGGGTTGCCGTTCGGGTCACCGCCGCCGGTGCGCGCCGCGACCTCGATGTTCTTGATCAGCTTGGCGAACATCTTGCCGCGCTTGGCGTCGACGACGGCCTTCTTGTGCTTGGTGGTAGCCCACTTGGAATGGCCGCTCATGGTTTATGTCCTCGTCCGTGCCGGTTTGTGCGGAGATGAGTCTACTGGGACGGCCCGGCGAGGATTCCTCACTCGACGCCGCGCCCGCTGACCATATCGACGAAAAGCTTGTGCACCCGCCGGTCACCGGTCACCTCGGGGTGGAAGGCGGTGGCCATCGCCACGCCCTGGCGGACCGCGACGATGTGCTCGCCCGCCCGGGCCAGCACCTGCACCTGCGGTCCGATGCGCTCCACCCAGGGGGCACGGATGAAGACCGCATGCGCCGGTCCGTCGAGCCCGTCGAAGTCGACGTCCGCTTCGAAGGAATCCACCTGCCGGCCGAAGGCGTTGCGGCGCACCGTCATGTCGATCGCGCCGAGTGCGCAGGCCTGCCGGCCGGGTGCGCCGGCATCGAGGATCTCGCTGGCCAGCAGGATCATTCCGGCACAGGATCCGTACGCCGGCATCCCGGCCGCCAACCGCTGCCGCAGCGGCTCCAACAGGTCGAACTCGCGCAGCAGCAGACTCATGGTGGTGGACTCGCCCCCCGGAATGACCAGTGCGTCCACCGCGTCGAGTTCGGCCCGGCGCCGCACGGTGGAGGCCTGCGCCCCGGCAGCGCGCAAGGCGGCGAGGTGCTCGCGGGTGTCGCCCTGCAGTGCCAGCACGCCGACCGCGGGTCCGCTCACCGGCCGGGCGGGGTGTACCCGCGCTGATAGCGGGTCAGCCCTTCCTGCATCACCGCGGCCACCATATCGCCGCGCTGGTTGAAGATCCTGCCCTGGGTCAGCGCCCGGCCACCACTGGCCGACGGGGAGGACTGGTCGTAGAGCAGCCACTCATCGGCCCGGAACGGGCGCATGAACCACATGGCATGGTCCAGCGAGGCGACCATCAGGTGCGGACGTTCCTCGGCGTGGGTGACATTGGCCGAGCCCAGCAGGGTGAGGTCACTCAGGTAGGCCAGCGCACAGATGTGCAGGACCGGGTCATCCGGCAGCGGATCCTTGTGCCTGAACCACACCTGCTGCTGGGATGCCTTGCCTGGCAACAGATTCAGTCGGTCGCGCGGCACCATACGCACATCCCACTCGGCGAACTGGGCGAACCCGGCGTCGTCGAAAACCCTTCCCGAGGAACGGAATCCGGGCAGATCATCGGGTGGCGGCGCGGCGGGCATCGCATCCTGGTGCTCGATACCGTCCTGCGGTGTCTGGAAGGACACTCCCATCGAGAAGATGGTCTCGCCGTTCTGGACGGCGTCGACCCGCCGGGTCGCGAACGACCCGCCGTCGCGGGGTCGTTCCACCAGATAGATGGCAGGTTTGGTGGCGTCGCCGGGCCGCAGGAAGTATCCGTGCAGCGAGTGCACGTGATACTTCGGGTCTACCGTCCGCACCGCTGACACCAGTGACTGCCCGGCGATGTGCCCGCCGAAAGTCCTCTGCAGGAAGCCGGATTCCGGGCTGAACACGGCACCGCGGTAGATGTTGACCTCGAGCTGTTCCAGGTCGAGGATCTCTTCGATCGCCATGGTGACGCGCTGGGCTACCAGCCGCGTTGCGCGAGGCGGTGCGGCTGCGGGATGTCGTCGACGTTGATGCCCACCATCGCCTCACCCAGACCCCGGGACACCTTGGCAAGGACGTCGGGGTCGTCGTAGAACGTGGTGGCCTTGACGATCGCGGCCCCCCGCTGCTCGGGGTCGCCGGACTTGAAGATGCCGGAACCGACGAAGACACCGTCGGCGCCGAGTTGCATCATCATCGCCGCATCCGCCGGGGTGGCGATACCGCCGGCGGTGAACAGGGTGACCGGCAGCTTGCCGGCCCGGGCGACCTCGACCACCAGGTCGTAGGGGGCCTGCAGTTCCTTGGCGGCGACGTAGAGCTCGTCCTCCGACAGCGACGACAGCCGGCGGATCTCCCCGCCGATGGTCCGCATGTGCATGGTGGCATTGGAGACGTCACCGGTGCCGGCCTCGCCCTTGGACCGGATCATCGCCGCGCCCTCGGTGATCCGTCGCAGCGCCTCGCCGAGGTTGGTGGCTCCGCAGACGAACGGGATGGTGAAGCGCCACTTGTCGATGTGGTTGGTGTAGTCGGCGGGCGTGAGGACCTCGGACTCGTCGATGTAGTCGACCCCGAGGCTCTGCAGGATCTGGGCCTCGACGAAGTGGCCGATGCGGACCTTGGCCATCACCGGGATGCTGACCGCGGCGATGATGCCCTCGATCAGATCCGGATCGCTCATCCGGGCCACCCCACCCTGGGCGCGGATATCGGCGGGGACCCGCTCCAGCGCCATCACCGCGACGGCGCCGGCGCCCTCGGCGATCCGCGCCTGTTCGGGTGTGACGACGTCCATGATGACGCCGCCCTTGAGCATCTCGGCCATCCCGCGCTTAACCCGCGCCGTCCCGGTCTGGGCGTGGCTGGCCGAACCGTTGGCTGAAGCTGCGGTGTCCACTGTGTGCTCCTTCAATTGGTACCGGTCCAGTCTAGAGTGCCCCCGGCGACCGGTTGTGTCGGCCGCTCAGCGGATGGCCCGCGGCCGGGTGAGCCGGGCCGGCGGCCCGCTGGCGAGCCGGTGGGCGTCGGCGAGCAGATCCGCCAACTGCAGCGGATATACCCGCTGGCCGGACGCCTCGATCTCCGCGATTGTGGCCGGGTCGCACCAGCGGTGGCCGTGGATGTACCGCAGTTCCAGCGGTGTGCGCCCGGCCGGTGACGGTTCGAATCGGCGGGTCCGGTGCACGAAATAGAACTCATCGCTGGCCATCACATCGCCGTTGAAGCGGATCACCGATTCCCGGCGCCATACCGGCCCCAGCATCCGCGCGGCATCGACCCGCAGGCCGGTCTCCTCGGCGAGTTCGCGCGCGGCGGTCGACGCCAGCGGCTCCCCCGGCCGCGCCTGACCGCCGACGGTGAACCACCAGCGGGCTGCGCTGCCGTCGGTGATCGCCGGGTCCGAACCGCACAGCAGCAGCACCGCACCCGCCTCATCGAGCAACACCACCCGCGCCGAGACGCGGGCCGGGCCCATCGCCGCACCCGATTCACCATCCGCCGTTGTGGTCAACGTTGCGCGGTCTCCGCGATCTCGAAATAGGTTGGCGTTGGCGCTCTTCCGCTGAGCCTCAACCAGCGCACGCTGCGACGCTCTCGCAGCGCGAGGGTGTCGCGCACCGCATCGTTGTGGAAGCGCCGGGCCAGCAGCACCCGCGCCTCGGCATCGGCCAGTTCCGCGACCAGGGCCACCGGCACCGTCGAGGGGTCGACGAGTTCCAGCGCCGTGGACAGCTCGTTCTCACAGGCCTCCCGGTTGGACCGGGCCGAGCGCTCGGCGGCACCGGCCAGCGCGGCCAGCCGCCGGCCCTCCGGGCTTCCGTTGTAGGCGTCGGCGGCCACCGCCCGGGCCACCACGGCGCGCCGCGCCAATGCGGCGTCGAGTGCCTGCCAGGCCAGGTCGCAGCGCACATGCAAGCGGTCCAGCCGGTTCGCGGTCTGGAAGGCCCAGACAGCGGTGATGAGCAGGACCGCCACCAGCAGTCCGGTCAGGGTCCAGTACAGCGCCGGGGACACTAGGCGCCTCCCCCGGTCGTTGCGCCGCCGCCCACCGTCATCCCGCCACGGTCACGGTGACACCGGATCCCGCGACGGTCTCATAGACCATCATGATCTCGTCGGCCACCACCGACCAGTCGTAGCGGTGCACCGCGGCGGAGGCCGCCGTGACGTAACGGGCCCGAAGCCTGGCGTCGCCCAGCACCGCGATGAGCGCCTCGGCCAATGCGGTGGGATCCTCGACCGGCACCAACCACCCGGCCTTACCGTCGACGAGGACCCGGCGGAAGGCGTCGAGATTGCTGGCTACCACCGGGGTGCCCGCCGCCATCGCCTCCACGAGCACGATGCCGAAACTCTCCCCGCCGGTGTTGGGCGCGCAGTAGACGTCGGCGCTGCACAGAGCCGACGCCTTCTGCGCATCCTCCACCTGGCCGAGGAACCTCAGGTGTCCGGCGAGATCGCCGGCGTCCTGCCGCAGCTCGTCCTCGTCCCCGCGGCCGACGATCAGGATCTCGATCTCGGGAAACCTCTCGACCAGTGCGGGCAGCGCACCCAACAGCACCGCCATACCCTTGCGCGGTTCGTCGAAGCGGCCGAGGAACAGCACCGTCCTGCCGGGCCGCGGGTAGCCGGGCAGCGGCGCGGCCGAGGCGAACGACGCCACGTCGACACCGTTGGGGATCTCGACCGCGTCGGATCCCAGCGCCTCCATCTGCCAGCGCCGGGCCAGGTCGGAGACGGCGATGCGACCGACGATCTTCTCGTTCCAGGGACGCAGCAGACTCTGAAAGACGCCCAGCGCCAACGACTTCGTGGTGGAGGTGTGAAAGGTCGCGACGATGGGGCCCTCGGCGATCATCAGCGCCAGCAGGGACAGGCTAGGGGCATTGGGCTCATGCAGGTGCAGCACATCGAAGTCGCCGTCGGCAAGCCACTTCTTGACCTTGCGGTGGGTCGCCGGCCCGAACCGCAGCCGGGCCACCGATCCGTTGTACGGGATGGGAACGGCCTTGCCGCCGGAGACGACGTAGTCGGGCAACTTCACGTGCGGCGAGGCCGGAGCCAGAACGCTCACCTGGTGTCCGCGCCGGCGCAGCACCTCGGCCAACTGCAGCACATGGGCCTGTACCCCGCCGTGGACGTCGAATGAGTACGGACACACCATGCCGATACGCATCAGTGTCCCTCGAGATAGGCGCGGCGTTGCGCGGACAGATCAGCCAGCCACAGCGGCTGCAACATGTGCCAGTCCTGGGGATGGGCGGCGATGTTCACCGCGAAGCGGTCGGCCAGCGCCTGGGTGATCACGCCGACGTCACCGGAGGTGGTGTCCAGCGCGTCGTCGATCTTGACCACGCAATCCTCGCCGTCGTAGTAGACGTGCGCCGGATGCAGTGGTGAGCCTGTCTCGATCGCGAGCTTCGCCGGGCCGGCGGGAAGCCGGGTCGGTTCGCCGAAGAAGTCCACCGTCACACCGGCCCGGGTCAGGTCGCGATCGGCCATCAGGCAGACGAACCTGTTGTCCCGCAACCGCTCCGCGAGCACCTCCATCGGAGGCCGGTCGCCGCCGGTCAGCGGCAACACCTCGAAACCGAGGCTTTCGCGGTACTCGATGAACCGCCGGTACAGCGACTCCGGCTTGAGTCGTTCGGCCACCGTGGTGAAGGTGCCGTAATGCTGGGCCAGCCACACACCGGCCATATCCCAGTTGCCACTGTGCGGCAGCGCCATGACGGCCCCACGGCCACCATGCAGCGCTGCATCGAACTTCTCGGCACCCTGGAACACCGCGTCGAGCCGTGTCGCCAGGACGACATGATCCATCGACGGCAGCCGGAAGGCTTCCCGCCAGTACCGCGCGTAGGAGGCCAGCGAGGCCCGGATCAGCGACTCGGGCACCTCCGCGGGCGTCGTGCCGATCACCCGCGCCAGGTTCTTGCGCAGCTGCTCGGGGCCTCCGCCCCGGGCGGCGTAACGGGCCCCGGCTCCGGCGATCCCGCGCGCCAGCGGCTCCGGCATTCCGCGCACAACCTGCCAGCCCGCGGCGTAACCCCAGTCGGTGAGGTTCTGCCCGAACGGCACGCTCACGGCTGGACGCTCCCGGATTCGGCGCCGCCCTGACCAGCGGCCGGCGGCACGATCAGATCCATCGCCCCGGCTGAACTGCGCACCGCGTGCAGGCGCTGTCCCACCGTGATCAGGCTGGCCACCGCGAGGACCCACATCGCGATGTGCAGCGCCAGCGGCATCGGGAAGAACGGCAGGTCCGATACGCCGGCACCGCCCAGGGCGATCACCAACCGCTCGGGCCGCTCGATCAGTCCGCCGCCGCCGTTGAGACCGCTGGCCTCGGCACGGGCTTTGATATAGGAGATGACCTGCGAGGTCACCAGGCAGATCAGGGTGGCCACCACCAGGGACGGGCTGCCCAGCCCGAAGGCGGCCCACCACATCAGCCCGCAGAAGACGGCGCCGTCGCTGATCCGGTCGCAGGTGGCATCCAGCACCGCCCCGAACCGGGTGCCGCCGCCGCGTTCGCGGGCCATCGCCCCGTCGAGCATGTCGGCGAGCACGAAGAACCAGATGACCAGCCACCCGGCGAACAGGTGCCCGGCGGGGAACAGGATCAGCGCCGCCAGTACCGAACCCGCGGTGCCGATGATCGTCACCATGTCGGGGGTCAGCCCCACCCGCAGCGCAGCCTTGGCCACCGGAACACTCAGCTTGGTGTAGGCAGCCCGGGTCATCAGGTAGAAGTCGCTCACGCGGTCGCCGCCCATTCGTTGGCAAGCAGCGCGCGGGTGTCGCGCAGCAGCTGCGGGATGACTTTGGTCTCGCCGACGATCGTGATGAAGTTCGCGTCGCCCGACCAGCGGGGAACCACATGCATGTGCAGGTGATCGGCCAGCGAGCCGCCCGCGGACTTGCCCAGATTGAGTCCGACGTTGAACGCGTCGGGCTTCGACACCGCCTTGATCACCCGAATCGCCTTCTGGGTGAACGCCATCAGTTCCGCGCTTTCGGCGTCGGTGAGGTCCTCGAGTTCGGACACCTGCCGGTAGGGCACCACCATGAGGTGGCCCGGGTTGTACGGGTAGAGGTTGAGCACGGCGTACACCGACTCGCCGCGGGCAACCACCAGACCGTCTTCATCAGCCATGGTGGGGATCGCGGTGAACGGCTGGTTGACCCGGCCTGCCTCGGGTGACCGCGGAGTCTCGACGATGTAGCTCATCCGGTGCGGGGTCCACAGCCGCTGCAGCCGGTCAGGCTCCCCTACTCCGGTGTCGACCATCTCCGGGTATGCGTCAGTCACCGTCGACCTTGACCAGTTCCGCAGTCGGAGAGTCGTTGCGCCGCTGGGCAATCCAGGCCCGGATCGCCGCGATGGCTTTCTCCCGCGGAACCCCGTTGATCTGGCTGCGGTCGCCGAACCGGAAGCTCACCGCACCCGCCTCGACATCGCGGTCACCGGCCAGCAGCATGAAAGGCACCTTCTGGTTGGTGTGGTTGACGATCTTCTTGGCCATCCGGTCGTCGCTGGCATCCACACCGGCGCGCACCCCGTGCGAGCGCAGTTCCGCGGCCAGCGCCTCGAGGTAGCCGGCGTGCTCGTCGGCGACCGGGATTCCCATCACCTGCACCGGCGCCAGCCAAGCCGGGAACTCCCCGGCGTAATGCTCGGTGAGGATCCCGAAGAACCGCTCGATGGAACCGAACAGCGCGCGGTGGATGAGCACCGGCCGCTGGCGACTGCCGTCGGAGGCGGTGTATTCCAGTTCGAACCGCTCCGGCATGTTGAAGTCCAACTGGATGGTCGACATCTGCCAGCTGCGGCCCAACGCATCGCGCACCTGCACGCTGATCTTGGGTCCGTAGAACGCCGCACCCCCGGGGTCGGGAACCAGTGCCAGCCCCGATGATTCGGCGACGTCGCGCAAGGTCTCGGTGGCCTCCTCCCACATCTCGTCGGAGCCGACGTACTTCTCCGGGTCCTTGGTGGACAGCTCCAGGTAGAAGTCGTCCAGTCCGTAATCGCCGAGCAGGTCGAGCACGAAGCGCAGCAGCGAGGCCAGCTCGTCGCGCATCTGCTCACGGGTGCAGTAGATGTGCGAATCGTCCTGGGTCATCCCCCGCACCCGAGTGAGCCCGTGGATCACACCGGACTTCTCGTAGCGATAGACCGTGCCGAACTCGAAGAGCCGCAGCGGAAGCTCCCGATAGGATCGTCCGCGCGAGCGGTAGATCAGGTGGTGCATCGGGCAGTTCATCGGCTTGAGGTAGTAGTCCTGCCCCGGTTTGCGCAGCGTCCCGTCCTCGGCGTACTCCGCGTCGATATGCATCGGCGGGAACATCCCCTCGGCGTACCACTCCAGGTGCCCGGAGGTGATGTAGAGCTGTTCCTTGGTGATGTGCGGGGTGTTGACGAACTCGTAGCCGGCCTCAATGTGCTTACGCCGGGAGTACTCCTCCAACTCGCGGCGCACGATGCCGCCCTTGGGGTGGAAAACCGGTAGCCCCGAACCCAATTCGTCGGGGAAGCTGAACAGATCCAGCTCCACGCCCAGCTTGCGGTGGTCGCGGCGCTGCGCCTCCTCGAGCAACTCCAGGTGGCGGTCCAACGCGTCCTGCGACTCCCAGGCGGTGCCGTAGATGCGTTGCAGGCTGGCGTTGCGCTGATCGCCGCGCCAGTAGGCGGCCGAGCTTCGGGTGAGCTTGAACGCCGGGATGTACCGGGTGGTGGGGATATGCGGCCCCCGGCACAGATCTCCCCAGATCCGTTCCCGGGTGCGGGGATTGAGGTTGTCGTAGGCGGTCAGCTCGTCGCCCCCGACTTCCATGACATCCGGGTCACCGGACTTGTCGTCGACCAGTTCCAGCTTGTACGGCTCGCCGGCCAGTTCAGCCCGGGCGGCATCCCTGGATTCGTAGACCCGGCGGGAGAACAGCTGGCCGTCTTTGACGATGTGACGCATCCGCTTCTCGAGCTTCTCGAGATCCTCGGGGGTGAACGCCTGCGGCACATCGAAGTCGTAGTAGAAGCCGTCGGTGATCGGCGGACCGATGCCCAGCTTGGCTGCCGGGAACATCTCCTGGACGGCCTGGGCGAGCACGTGGGCAGCCGAATGACGGATCACGCTGCGCCCCTCATCGGTGTCGGCCGGTACCGGAACCACCGCGACGTCGGTGTCCGGGGTCCAGCTCAGGTCACGCAGCGTGCCATCGGCATCCCGGACCACCACGATGGCGCCGGGCTCGCCACGCCCCGGCAGCCCGGCGTCGCGCACCGCGGCGCCCGCGCTGGTGCCGGCCGAAATCCGCAGCAACTCGGCCGAGGCGGTGTGTGCGGGGGCGTTCATCAACGATCTCTTTCCATTCAGAGGACAGCAGCGACTCAAGCACCGGTCGGCGCGGTCGCGACAATGCTATCCAGGCGGCGCTGTCCAGGCGGCTGGCCGGCCCGGCCACCCCGGCCCGGTGGTCAGGCCCCCAGTCCGAGGGGGCTGTCCAGGGCGGGATGGTAGAGGCCGACCAGCCGGGTCGACCACGCCAGAGCGCCCAGCAGCCACAGCGTCAGCACCACCACCCCCGCGGTGAACACCGCCCCCATCGCCTGCACCCACCAGTTCTGCCGGCGCATCCAGCCCATGGCCCGGTTGTAATGCCGGCGGGTGTAACCCAGGGTGCGGCGCGCCCAGTAGAACTCCGAGGCCAGAATGGCCAGCCCGACGAACACGATGGCCCATCCCGGCCCCGGATACGGGATGGCGGCGATTCCGACGGCGAGCACCACGAAACCGGCGACGCCGACCGCAACCCGGTAGGCGAAGTCAATGAGCGGCCGGTTGCGGATCCGCTCGCGGCGATCCGCGAGGCGGTGCTTGAAACCGGTCATGACCTGAAACATTACGTTCCCAGGGCGGCCACCCGGCGGCGGACGTCGACGGTGTCGAAGCGCATCACCACGGTGGTGCCCACCGCTGAGGTGTCGATGACCAGCGCATCGGCCAGTGCCCGCATCAGCGGGATTCCCCGGCCGCGGCGGCGCTGCGGGTGACTCGGGCCCGATTCCCGCCACTGTTCTTCACGCCCCTGTTCTTCCCGCCCCTGTTCTTCCCGCCACTGTTCTTCCCGCCACTGTCCCCGGTCGGCCACCGTGACGGTGAGGGTGCACCGATCCCGGTCCAGGGCGGCCTGCACGTCGACCCGGCCGGTGGGGCCGTCCGGATAGGCGAACTCAGCCACGTTGGACAGCGCCTCGTTGAGAGCGAGCACGATATCGCACAGTCGCGGCTCATCGAGTCCGGCGCGACGCAGCCAGTTCGCGAACCCGGCGCGGATCGACGCCGCCGTGGACGCGTCTGCGGCAGCGTCGTTACACACGAACCGCTCGCCGTCGGCGTCAGGATCCGGGTGACGCGGGAAGGTGGGTGGTCTCATCGCTGGCCGGGTATACCCGCCTCACGGGTGTCCTACACGCGCCAGCGCTTACGCACTCAGGGTTGCGCGCGCCGCGTCCAGGGTCGGGTGGAGTCCGATCATGTCGGCCAGGCCCAGCAGTGTGAGGGGTCGACTGGTGGCAGGGCCGTCGGCGACCACCCGGAACTTCACCGAGCCGTCAGCCCGTTCGCAGGCGTCGACCAGGACGCCCATCCCGGCCGAGGCCAGGAATCCGACGTCGGTGAGGTCGACGATCATCGCCGACGGGTTCTTGGGCAGCGACGCGGCGATACTCGCCTCCAACTGGGGCGAGGTCAGCATGTCCAGCACGCCGGCCACCGAGATCACCACGGTCCGACCGGTCCACTGCTCGCTGATCACGCAATCGGTATGGGCAGCGGCGGCGATATCGGAGTCCAGGAAGCCGGGGGTCGCGGAGCTGTGGTGGTTCACGATTCACACCTCACTGGTGGTACGCGATGCGAGTGTCCGTGCGTCCAAGGCTAGCGCACACCGGCCGTCGCGGTGGGGGCGATCTTCGGAATGAATCCGGCAGCGAAACCACCGGCGTGGCGCGGGAGTCTCCGGGCGGGCAGCCTTCTTAGCCGTGCGAGCGGGTTTGCCGACACACCGCCGATCCGATGCCGCGCATGACTGAAGCCGCTGTGTTGGCCCCGATTCGGATTAGTGGCCGGCCGCGCACAACGTTGCCTGTGCGCGAAACCTCGACCCGGTCGGACCAGCCGTCGGGAAGGACCCGAGAATCGTTGCACGATAAACGTGCGGAATCACGGCTTTTCCTCATACGATCTGCCCGACGATCTCGCACGCCCGCGGGAAGTACTAGGAGGAGATTGATGGCCAAGGAACGCAACACCGT
>JBFYOR010000256.1:0-10045 GCA_041303695.1 Mycobacterium sp.
CCGGTGATCAGTCAGGTCAAGCTGATCGCCGAACCGTGGGATATCGGCGAAGGCGGTTACCAGGTGGGGAACTTCCCCGGCCTGTGGACCGAGTGGAACGGCAAATACCGCGACACCGTCCGCGACTACTGGCGCGGCGAACCGGCCGCACTGGGCGAGTTCGCCTCCCGGCTCACCGGATCGTCGGACCTCTACGAGGCCACCGGCCGGCGCCCGGTGGCGAGCATCAACTTCGTCACCTGTCACGACGGTTTCACGCTGGCGGACCTGGTGTCCTACAACGAGAAGCACAACGACGCCAACGGCGAACACAACCGGGACGGTGAGAGCCATAACCGGTCCTGGAACTGCGGGGTGGAGGGCCCCACCGACGATCCCGACATCCGTGAACTTCGGCACCGGCAGATGCGCAACATCCTGACCACCCTGATGGTCTCCCAGGGCACCCCGATGATCAGCCACGGCGACGAGTTGGGCCGCACCCAACAGGGCAACAACAACGGCTACTGCCAGGACAATGAGCTGACCTGGATCGACTGGAACACCGCGGACGAGTACGCCGACATCCTGGATTTCGCCCGCCGGGTCACCGCCCTGCGGGCCGAACATCCGGTGTTCCGCCGGCGTCGATTCTTCGAGGGCAAGCACATCCGCAGCGGCGACCGGAACCGCGATATCGCCTGGTTCAACCGGGACGGCGTCCAGATGACTCCCGACGACTGGCATTCCGGCATCAAATCGGTGGCGGTCTTCCTCAACGGTGAGGCGATCCCGGAGCCCGACGCACGCGGTGAGCGGGTCATCGACGATTCGTTCCTGCTGTGCTTCAACGCCCATGCCAGGCCAGTGGACTTCCTGACTCCCGATGGCAAGTACGCGCGGCAGTGGACGGTGGTCATCGACACCTTCGATCCCTCCGGCGGAGCCGGCAAACCCGTGACCGCCGGGACCACGGTCACGGTTCCGCCTCGCTCGATTCTGGTGCTGCAGAAGAGCGCCTGACCGATCCAGCAATTGGCTGTGGATCGGCGAGTACGCCGGAACGCCGGATCGTCCATCATCGGTCGCTATGACTCAGATGCCGGCGATCCCACCGATCGAAACCGCTACCGATCCCGTTCACACCGCCGACGATATGGCCGATCGGTGGCGAGCACTCATGGGGCCATTGGGTTTTGGCCAGAGACTGCTGTGGGTGGGCTTCCTCGGAGCCGACCGGCGCATGCACAAGGTGCTCAGCCAAGTGCCGGTGGGGCGCAGTCCGCACCGATCATTGGTCGACAACCTGATGGTCGGATTATCGGTACTGCTCGATACCGATTTCGAGCCGGGAACCTCGGTGGCACTGCTGCTGACGCGACCCGGGGCGGACCCGGTGTCCGTCGAGGACCGGCGGTGGGCCACCGTTCTGGCCGGGGCGGCGCGCCGGATGGCGGTACCGATAGAGCCGTTGTTCCGCGCCAATGACGCCGCACTGCTGGCCCTCTGAAGGCCGCCTCAGGTCAGATATCGGTAGGCTGCCGAGCCCGGCTCAAGGGCTTCGACGTGCAGACCCGAGGCGTCCATCCGATCCAGCAGTCCGTCGAAGTCGGCGGCAGAACCGAGTTCGATGCCGACCAGTGCCTCACCGGTCTCCCGGTTGTTGCGCTTGACGTACTCGAACAGCGTGATGTCATCGTTGGGCCCGAGGATCTCATCGAGGAAGCGCCGCAGCGCGCCGGGCTCCTGCGGGAAGTCGACCAGGAAGTAGTGCTTCAGACCCTTGTGCACCAGGGACCGCTCGAGCACTTCGCCGTAGCGCGAGACGTCGTTGTTGCCCCCCGAGATCAGGCAGACCACAGTGGATCCCGGCCGAACCTCAGCCTCCAGCAGCCCGGCGACCGAGAGCGCCCCGGCGGGTTCGGCGATGATGCCCTCGTTCTGATAGAGGTCGAGCATCGCAGTGCACACCGCGCCCTCATCGACGGTGGTCACCGACACCATGTCCCCTGCCGCGGCCAACGCCTGATAGGTCAGCTTCCCGGCCTTCTTGACCGCCGCGCCGTCCACGAACTGGTCGACGTGATCGAGATCGACCGGCTGTCCGGCGGCCAGCGCGGCGATCATCGACGCGGCCCCGGCGGGTTCCACCCCGAGCACTGCGGTGCCCGCCGTGCGCTCCGCCAGATAGGTCGTTATCCCGGCAATGCAACCGCCGCCGCCGACACCGACTATCACCAGATCGGGTTCGGCGTCGAGCTGGTCGAGCAACTCCACCGCGATGGTGCCCTGACCGGCGATGGTGCGCGGGTCGTCGTAGGGCGGGACCAGCGTGGCCCCGGTCCGCTTGACGTCATCCAGCGCAGCCGCCGCAGCCTCGTCGTACGTGGCGCCGCCGACGATGAGTTCGATGTACTCACCGCCGTGATAGGTGATCCGGTCGCGCTTCTGCTTGGGCGTCTTACCTGGCACGTAGACGCGGCCGTGCACCTGCATGTGCCGGCAGGCCAGAGCGAAGCCCTGGGCGTGGTTGCCGGCCGAGGAACACACCACACCCTCGCGCAGTTCAGCGTCGGTGAGTTGCATCAGCAGGTTGTAGGCGCCGCGCAACTTGTAGGACCGCACACTCTGCAGGTCCTCGCGCTTGAGGTACACCTCGGCTCCGGTCACCGCCGACAGCCGGTCGCTGTATTGCAACGGCGTGCATGCCACCACCTCGGAAATCCGCACGGCGGCCTCGTCGACATCGGCCGCCGATAGCGGCGCAGAGAGACGACTGTGGCTCAGGTCGGCGGACACCGGTCAATGGTGCCACCGCCGGGTGCGAATCAGTGAATCGGGGTAAGGACGAATACCGGTATCTCGCGGTCGGTTTTCTGCTGGTAGTCGGCGTAGTCGGGCCAGACCGCGACCGCCCGCCGCCACCAGGCGGCCTTCTCCGCACCGAACACCTCGCGGGCCTCGAAGTCGCCGGTGGCGGTGCCGTCCTGTAATTCGACGGTCGGGTTCTTCTTGACGTTGTGGTACCAGACCGGGTGCTTCGGGGCGCCACCGAGTGAGGCCACCACGGCGTACTCGCCGCCGTGCTCCACCCGCATCAGCGGTGTCTTGCGCAGCTTGCCGGTTTTGGCGCCGATCGTGGTCAGCAGAATGACCGGTTTGCCCTTCAATTCAGTGCCCTCGGTACCGCCGGAGGCCATGTACTGCTCGGCGTTCTCGCGGGCCCAGTCCGAGGTGCTGGGTTCGTATTCTCCGGTCAGCGGCATGTATCCAGCCTAAACGCTGCAGCCCACGCCTACCCGCCCAGGCAGCCGGGTCCCAGCAACGCCTTGAGGTCGCCCATCAGCGCCGAGGACGGCGTCACCCGCAGCGACTGGTCCAACTCCAGCGTGGTGATCCGGTCACCGCTGATCAGTCGCAGGTGCACCTGGGAGGTTCCGGGATGCCGGGACAACACCTGTTTGAGCGCGGTGACCTTGTCCAGCGTGCACTGCCGGGTGGGCAGGCTCACCGCCAGTGGCCGGTCCGGCTGGGCATTGGAGAAATCCGGCACGACGAGGTCGTTGGCGATCAGCGTGCGCCGGTCGTCCTGGATGCGAATCTTCCCGCCGACGAGCACCACCGCATCGTCAGCGATATCCGCCCCGAACAACGAGTAGGTCTGCGGAAAGAACATCACCTCGATACCGCCGATGAGGTCCTCCAGTTGCGCTGAGGCCCAGGGCATTCCGCTCTTGTTGACGCGACGGTTGACCGCCGCCAGGATGCCACCCACCCGGACCTGGGTGTCGTTGGCCACCGATCCCTCGAGAATGGCGGGGATCGCTGTGTCGACCTGCGCGGCCAGCAGATGTGCGACCCCGTCGAGCGGGTGGCCCGATACGTACAGGCCGAGCATCTCGCGCTCCAGGGCGAGCTTGTGCTTGTCGTCCCACTCCTCGTCGGGCACCTTGATGGTGAACACCGCGTCGGTGCCTGCGTCGTCATCCCCGCCGAAAAGGTCGAACTGTCCCCTGGCCTCGGCCTTCTTGGTGCCCAGCACGGAGTCGACGGCATCGCCGTGCACCAGAAACAGACCCTTGCGGGCATGTTTGAGCGAGTCGAATGCACCGGCTTTGACCAGCGACTCGGTGACCTTCTTGTTGCAGGCGCCGATGTCGATCTTGTTCAGGTAGTCGGAGAAGTCGGTGAATCTGCCCTTCGCGGCGCGGGTGGCGATCAGCGAGCTGACCACGTTGGCGCCCACGTTGCGGACCGCGCCGAGGCCGAAGCGGATATCGGTGCCGACCGAGGTGAAGTTCAACTCCGACTCGTTGACATCCGGCGGCAGCACCGTGATGCCCATCTTGCGGCAGTCGGCCAGGTACACCGCCGCTTTGTCCTTGTCATCGCCTACCGAGGTCAGCAGACCCGCCATGTATTCGGCCGGATAGTTGGCCTTGAGGTAGGCCGTCCAGTAGGACACCAGCCCGTAGCCGGCCGCATGCGACTTGTTGAACGCGTAGTCGGCGAACGGAAGGATGGTGTCCCACAGGACTTTGATCGCCCCGGCCGAGAACCCGTTGGCCTTCATGCCCTCGGAGAAGCCTTCGTACTCCTTGTCGAGCACGTCGCGCTTCTTCTTGCCCATCGCCTTGCGCAGAATGTCGGCTCGGGCCAGCGAATAACCCGCCACCCGTTGCGCGATGCGCATGATCTGTTCCTGATAGACGATCAGGCCGTAGGTCTCGGCGAGGACATCGGCCAGCGGCTCAGCCAGTTCCGGGTGGATCGGCTTGATGGCCTGGCGGCCGTTCTTGCGGTCGGCGTAGTCGTTGTGGGCGTTCATCCCCATCGGGCCGGGACGGTAGAGCGCGAGCACCGCGACGATGTCCTGGAAACCGGTGGGCTGCATCCGCCGGAGCAGATCGCGCATCGGGCCGCCGTCGAGCTGGAACACGCCGAGGGTGTCGCCGCGGGAGAGCAGTTCATAGGTCGCCGGGTCGTCCAGTGACAGCGTCTCCAGCACCACCTCGACGCCGCGGTTGGCGTTGATGTTCTCGATCGCGTCGCCGATGATCGTCAGGTTGCGCAGCCCGAGGAAGTCCATCTTCAGCAGGCCGATGGCCTCGCAGGACGGATAGTCCCAGCCGGTGATGATGGCGCCGTCCTGGGGGCGGCGCCACAGCGGGATGGCCTCCATCAGCGGCTCGGAACTCATGATCACCGCGCAGGCGTGCACACCGGAGTTGCGGACCAGGCCCTCCAGGCCCCGGGCGGTCTCGTAGATGGTCCGGACATCCGGGTCGGAATCGATCAGCCCGCGAACCTCCGCGGCCTCCTTGTACCGCTCATGGCTGGGATCAGTGATCCCCGACAGCGGGATGTCCTTGGCCATGATGGGCGGCGGCAGTGCCTTGGTGATCCGGTCGGCGATGGCGAAGCCGGGCTGGCCGTAGTGCACCCGGGCGGCATCCTTGAGTGCCGCCTTGGTCTTGATGGTGCCGAAGGTGATCACCTGGGCGACCCGGTCACTGCCCCACTTCTCGGCGGCGTAGCGGACCATCTCGCCGCGGCGACGGTCATCGAAGTCGATGTCGATATCGGGCATCGAGGCGCGCTCCGGGTTGAGGAAGCGCTCGAACAGCAGTCCGTGCTCGATGGGGTCGATATCGGTGATCCGCAGCGCATAGGCCACCAGCGACCCGGCGGCCGATCCGCGGCCCGGGCCCACCCGGATGTTGACCGAGCGGGCGTAGTTGATCAGGTCCGAGACGATCAGGAAGTACGACGGGTATCCCTTGTCGCAGATGACGTCGATCTCGAAGGCCGCCCGATCGGTGTACTCGGCGGACACCCCGTCCGGGAAACGCCCGGCCAGGCCCGCGTCGACCTCGTGGCGCAGCCAACTCCCCTGATCGTGGCCCTCGGGTACCGGGAAAACCGGCATCCGGTCCCGGGGCGCCCAGACATCGTCGTAGGCCTGGACCCGTTCGGCGATCAGCAGGGTGGAATCGCATGCCGCCGGGATCTCGTCGTCCCACAGCGCGCGCATCTCGGCCGCCGATTTCAGGTAGTAGCCATCGCCGTCGAACTTGAACCGGTTGGGATCCGAGAGCGTCTTGCCGGTCTGCACGCACAGCAGCGCCTCGTGGTTGTGCGCGGCGTCGCGGGTGACGTAGTGACAGTCGTTGGTCGCCACCGGCGGGATGCCCAGCGTGCGGCCGACCTCGAGCAAACCCTCCCGGACCCGTCGCTCGATGGACAGCCCGTGGTCCATCAGTTCCAGGAAATAATTCTCGGCGCCGAAGATGTCGCGCCACTTGGCTGCCGACTCCAGCGCCTCGGCGTGCTGGCCCAGGCGCAGCCGGGTCTGCACCTCACCGGACGGACACCCGGTGGTGGCGATGATGCCCTCGGCGTGCTCGGCGATGATCTCGGCGTCCATCCGCCACCACTTGCCCAGTTGTCCCTCGAACGAGGCCAGCGAGGTGAGCTTGAACAGGTTCCGCAGCCCGGTGGCGTTCTCGGCGACCATGGTCAGGTGGGTGTAGGAGCCGCTGCCGGAGACGTCATCGGATTTCTGGCCGGGATCGCCCCACAGGATCCGGCGGGTGTCCAGCCGGGAACCGGGCGCCACATACGCCTCGACGCCGATGATGGGCTTGATGCCGACCTTCGTGGCGGCGTTGTAGAACTCGCTGGCGCCGAACATGTTGCCGTGGTCGGTCATGCCGATGGCCGGCATCTCGAGGCGCTGCGCCTCTTCCAGCATGGGCGTGATCTTCGCGGCACCGTCGAGCATCGAATACTCGGTGTGGTTGTGCAGATGCACGAACGATCTGCCGGTCGGGTTGCCCATAGGCCCGTCAGTTTAGGGCTGCGCGGGGACGCCTTCGGCGTGTCGGGTGGCCGTGTCCCCGGCCGGGTCCGCCGGTCAGCTCTCGTCGCGCAGCATTGTGGCGATCTGCTTGGCCTGTTCGGCGGTCAGTTCCCCGGACAGTTGCAGCACCTGACCGTCGATCGGAGCGGCGATCCTGGGCCCCCACACCACCGTCCCGGCCCGGACGAACGCCACCTGCTTGCCCACCTGGCCCGTCGTGAACTGGCCGAACTGCGTCGCCGACTCCGGCGTCATCGTCATCTGGACCAGCTCCACCCCGGTCAGCGGGTTGAGGAAGGAGTCCACATTGGTCAATTGGACTCGCAGACCCTCCGGCCCCATCTCGTAGACCGCGGTCTTGTTGATATCGCAGACCCGCATCGGCTGATCCGGCGGCACCGGTGTCGGCGGTGGGCACTGCTCCGGGGTCGTGACGAATGCACTGATCACCGGCCGTACCGGCAGCGGCTTGATGGTCAGCGGCGGTGCCGTGGTCGTCGGCGGCGCCGGAGCGTCGGACTGCCGGGTCAACTGCGGGGTCAGCAACCCCAGCAGCAGTGGCACGACGATGGCCGCCGAGGATACGGCCGCCATCAGGGCGATCAGGATTTTCCGGTTCCGGCGTCTGGAGTCGGTCATGATGCCTGCAAGTTACCTGCACGCCCGCCGAACGCGCGGAACAACGCGTCAGTGCTGAAGACTGCCAGCGCCACCCAGATGGCGGCAAAGCCGATCCAGCGGGCCGGCGGCATCGGCTCGTGGTCGACCAGCACGCCCCAGACCATCTGCAGCGACGGCGTCAGATACTGCAGCAGACCCAGGGTCACCAGCGGCAGCCGCTGGGCGGCCGCACCGAAGAACAGCAGTGGGATCGCCGTCACCGGTCCGCACAGCAGCATCAGCACGAGGTGGCCGGCACCGTTGCTGGTGAATTGCGAGGCGCCACTGATCTGCAGCACGACCAGGTAAGCCACTGCGAACGGCGCGGCGATGGCGGTCTCCACCGCCACGCTGACCCGGGGATCGGTCGGCACCACCTTCTTGATCGCCCCGTAGAGCCCGAACGACAGTGCCAGGCCGATCGCGATCAGCGGCGGGCCGCCGGCGCCCACCGACAGCAGAACGACCGCCGCCACCGCGATCAGCAACGAAGCCGCCTGCGCGGGATTGAGTCGTTCACCGAACACCGTGACTCCCAGCACGACGCTGACCAGAGGGGTCATGAAGTAGCCCAGGGCGGCGTCGACGACGTGGTCGGCGTTGACCGCGTAGATGTAGATCAGCCAGTTCGTCGAGATCAGCGCAGAGGCGACGGTGAGCAGCAACCAGGTTCGCCGCGAGATTGCCCGCAGGTCGCCGATGCGCCGGATGACCACCAGCAGCACCGCCAGCAGTACCAGCGTCCAGACGATGCGGTGCGCCAGCACCTCGACCGCACCGGCCGGGGACAACAGATTGAAGAACGCCGGGAACAGTCCCCACAGACCGTAGGCGCCAAGACCGAAGAGCATTCCGCGGGCATCGACCCCACGCTGCGGCGTGGGAGTAACAGCACTAGGCGGACAAATCGGTCGGCCCTCGGTGGCGGGTCATATGGGCAGCGGGGCGAGGAAGGCCGGGACGATACCCACCGGGATCAGCACCAGGGCGACCACAATGACGATGAAGGCCCGCATCGAACGCCGGGTCGGCGGTAGGTCGACCTCGGGCTGACGACTCGCGTAGAGCAGATAGGCGATCCCGATGTCGAACGAGATGACCACCCACCATCGGACCCAGTCGATACCGGTCATGAAAACCGGCATTACCAGGACGACCCCAATTAGGACGGCGGGCCACCGGTGGGCCAACAGCATCCGAACCCGCGTGAACGGGACACCGGACACCCAACCGATGGCCAGCAGTGTGATGGCAACGATGCCTACGCCGAACGCCGTATTCACGATCATCCCGGCCGCCCCCAGCCTTCCGACGTACTGAAGAGCGTCACCAAGGTCTCGGTCGTAGAACGGGGTGATGTTCCGGCATGCCCAGTCCTGGTAGTCGACGTAATACTTGTATCCGGTGAGCAGTTGGCCGGTCGTCGGGTTGCCGGCCAACGGATTGTTCACCCAGCCGTTCGGCACGAGCTCACAGAGCTCCTGGGATACCCCACGCCTGCCGAAGACAGCCACCACGAGCCCCGTCACCAAACCCGGACCGAGCGCCAACGTGCAACTCGTCCAAAACGCCTTGCGCTCCGGCTGATTCGCCACCACGACCAGTACGGCTATCGCTCCGAGTCCGTACAGCAGCGGAATCGCCTCGTGAACCAGTGTGGCGACGACAGTCACAATGCCGTAGACACCGCTGGCAATAAAAACGGAACGGTCTGATGTGGCCGCCGCCACGGCAATCGCGAAGCCGGCCAGTACGGCGCCACCGAACAAGGTGGATCCCGCTTGCAGTAGTCCGAACGCAAACCCGAAGGGCAGGACCACCACCAGGAAAGCAAGCTGGATGCGGCGCTCCGACCGCCCCGACCTCTTCGCAATCCACCAGGCAAGCCCCGCGAGTCCGAGAAGGTAGGCCCCGCTTGAAACCCAGCGTCCGATCCGCTGTTCGACGAAATAGTTCTGACCTGGGAGTAACCCTACTAACTCCCCGGCGAGTCCGCGCCGGACGAAGCCGACTGTGTAGTCGATCGCGTAGTACGAGTACCAGTACGTGTCCGGGATCACCGTCAGGGCAAGCGCCAGGAGCACGGCAGCCCACAGCGCGAGCAGTGCGGCAACGACGACATAGGGCCGTCGTCGACGGTTGGTGCTCACCTCAGCGCTCGTCACTGGACCTCCGATTGCCAGGGCCTCGCAGCCGCACGGACCGAACAACGTGGCGCCGGATGGCGCATCCGCTGCGACAGCATAATTACTACTCGGTGCGCAGCACGTCCAGCGCGTGCTGGAGGTCAGCCGGATACGGGCTGGTGATCTCGATCCGACGGCCGTCGGCCGGGTGGGCGAACGACAGCGAGCGCGCGTGCAGCCACTGGCGCTCCAGGCCGAGCCGTCGGGCCAGTACCGGATCGGCGCCGTAGGTCAGATCGCCGGCGCAGGGGTGGTGCAGTGCCGCGAAATGCACCCGGATCTGGTGGGTACGGCCGGTTTCCAGGTGGATGTCGAGCAGGCTGGCGGCCCGGAACATCTCCAGCGTGTCGTAGTGGGT
>JBFYOR010000257.1:0-2539 GCA_041303695.1 Mycobacterium sp.
GCCAGCGGCCACGCGCGCTCGTAGTCGTAGAAGCCGTAGCTGGTCGCGCCCTGTTGGTCCACCTGGCGGAAGATCCGAACATCCTCCCCGGCCAACAGATTCGGTTGTCCGGGGCTGCGAGAGAACTCCAGCATCGTCGTGGCACCGGTGTTCGGGCCGGTGTCGATGGCGATCACCGCCTGGACGCAGGTGCCGCTGCCGGGGACTCCCGGCGTGGGATCAGCGGTGAGTACCTGGCCCGCCGACGGGCTGCCGCAGTCGCCGAGTCGGGTCGACACAACGTGACCGCCCTCGGTGCTGACCGAGCCGCCCTCGGCGTTCTGGAACGGCAGTGGGATATCGACTTTCGAGCCGGAAGGCCACAGCAGCACCCCGCCGACGACTACTGCCAGGCCGATGAGGGCCAGTGTGACGACGACAATCCGCGCGGCCAGCGGACTCAACGGGGGCGGGCCGGTGTGGGTATGCCCGTGCGAATGCGCCACCGGCTACTGGCGGTAGCTGGCCAGGAAGTTACCAAGCCGCTCAATGGCTTTGGCGAGATCGCGCGCCCAGGGCAGAGTCACGATGCGCAGGTGATCCGGGGCGGGCCAGTTGAATCCGGTGCCCTGCGTGATCAGGATCTTCTCCTCGAGGAGCAGATCAAGCACCAGCTTCTCGTCGTCGACGATGTCATGCACTTCCGGGTCGAGCCGCGGGAAGACATACAGCGCACCCTCCGGCGTCACGCAGGAGACGCCGGGGATCTCATTGAGTTTCGCGCAGGCGACATCCCGCTGCTCCAGAAGCCGGCCGCCGGGCAGGACGAGGTCGTCGATGCTTTGATGGCCCCCCAGTGCGACCTGAATGGCATGCTGCGCAGGAACATTCGGGCACAGCCGCATGTTGGCCAGCAGGCTGATGCCCTCGATGAAGCTGGTCGCATGGTCGGTCGGACCGGTGATGACCAGCCATCCGGACCGGTAGCCGGCCACCCGGTAAGCCTTGGACAGGCCGTTGAACGTCAGACACAGGACGTCCGGCGCTACGGTCGCGAGGCTGACGTGTTCGGCGTCGTCGTAGAGGATCTTGTCGTAGATCTCATCGGCGAGCAGTAGCAGTTGGTGCTTGCGGGCCAACTCGGCCATCTGCCGGAGCACCTCGCGGCTGTAGACCGCGCCGGTCGGATTGTTCGGATTGATCACCACCAGCGCCTTGGTACGCGGGGTGATCTTCGATTCCAGATCGACGAGATCGGGTTGCCAGCCGTTGGTCTCGTCACACAGGTAGTGGACCGGGGTGCCGCCGGCCAGCGAGGTCGACGCCGTCCACAGCGGATAGTCCGGAGCCGGGATGAGCACCTGGTCGCCGTTGTCCAGCAGCGCCTGCAGGGTCATCGTGATCAGTTCGGAGACGCCGTTGCCCAGAAACACCGAGTCGACGTCGAACCGGGGAAACCCGTCGACGAGTTCGTAGCGGGTGACCACAGCCCGGCGGGCGCTGAGGATGCCCTTGGAGTCGGAGTAGCCCTGTGCGTAGGGCAGCGCCTGGATCATGTCCCGCATGATCACGTCGGGGGCCTCGAAGCCGAACGGCGCGGGATTGCCGATGTTGAGCTTCAGGATCCGATGACCCTCTGCCTCCAGCCGGGCGGCATGGTCGTGCACCGGTCCGCGGATCTCGTAGAGAACGTCCTGCAGCTTGGTCGACTGCGCGAACGTCCGCGGCCGGGGGTGGTGGCTGGTGCCGTGCCACGGCAGCTGGTGGGTAGTCACGGCGATGATTGTCCCCCACTGCCCCGAAGCCACCCAAACTATTTTTCCGTCACGGCTCGGACTCGGTTTCGCTACACGTGGCTCGCGCGCGCCGATTGGCCGCCTAACGGGCTGTTTACTTGCTGGAGCACAGAGGAGGCGCACAGGATGAACCTGACAGTCAAGACAGTGGCCGCGGCATGCGCCGCGGCGGCGTTGGCCGGGCTCGGCGCGGCAGCACCGGCGTCGGCGCTGCCGTTGTTCAACGGCATTTACGACATCGACGGCGGGTCTGAGGAGTTCTACTGGACCGTTCAGTCGACCTGCGCCACCGAAGGCTGCACCGCGAACATCATCAGCAACCGCGGTTGGACGGCGGTGGCCACCCTAACCGGCGGCCGGTGGGTCTTCAACACGTCCAAGCCGGACGCGATGGTTTGCCCGGACGGCAGCTTCGCCCCGATCGTCCTGCGCTACTCGCTGGATGGAGCCAATCTCAGCGGCCTCGTGACCGCCGACTCCAACGGTGAGTGCGTGGGTGGCACGATCACCCAGGTCCCCATCCACATGGTCAAGGTCGGCTGACCGAGGGCGATCAGCTGCGCTTGCCCGGCGGGCGCGCCCCCTTCGCGATACCCAAACCCTTAACCGGAGTCTCATCGGCTGGAACGCTGGCAGCCTCCGGCGCCGTCTCGACCACCGTTTCGGCATGCGCCGGCTCGGCCGGTTGGGGCGTTGCCGAGTCTGCTTGTGCGGGTGAGGATTCGGCCGCAGACGCCTTGCGGGCTCCGGGCCGCTTGGCCCCG
>JBFYOR010000258.1:0-3465 GCA_041303695.1 Mycobacterium sp.
TGGTGGTTCCGATCGGACAGAAGGAATGCGGGGAGTGCCCCTATGAGCTCTGGTGCGCCGAGCAGATGGGCCCCGAGGACCCCTCGGTGGCGATCACCCGCGGTCGGCTCGACACCCGCGAATGGCAGACGCTGCGCCGGATGGGGATCGCGACGACGGGTGCGCTGGCCGACCTGGAGCCGGAGGATCCGGCCTTCTTCGACGAGTACCACCCGGAGGTCACCCAGTACAGCCGGGAGCAAGCCCTCAAGCGGTTGCAGGCCGCGGTGCGGCAGGCCCGGATGATCTGCGACGGCGTCGACTTCCAGCCCATCGCCGGCCCGGCGGTCGCGGTGCCCTCAGCGGACATCGAGATCGACTTCGACATCGAGTGGGACACCTCGGGGCGGATCTACCAGTGGGGCCTGCGGGTCCGCGACGGCCAGGACGACGCCACCGCCCGCTATCAGCCCGTGGTGTCCTTCGAGGCCCTCACTGACGAGGGGGAACTCGCACTCGCCGAGCGCGCCGCCGCCGTCATCGCTCAGCTGCGCGCTGAGGCCGATTCCTCGGGCCGCACCGTTGCCGTCTACCACTGGGCGCACCCCGAGGTGAGCATGACGCGGAAGTTCGGCTGCGTCGCAACCGCTTTGGATGGTCTCACCGTCGATCTGCTGGCATGGTTCACCGGGACGTTCCACGTCCGCGGGGAAGCCTCCATCAAGGCCGTCGCGCAGTCCCTCGGATTCACCTGGGCGGTGGACGATCCCGGCGGTCGGCTGTCGATGACCAAGATCGAGATCGCCCGCGGCGTCGGCCCGGAGGCCCTGGGGGCGCGGCAGTGGTGTCTGGACTACAACGAGTCCGACGTCGCCGCCCAGGCGGCGATCCGCGACGGTATTCGGGCTCTGTACGGGCACACGCAGGGGGAAGCATGAACGCCGGCGCCTCGCGAGCCCGCTCGGTTGCCCAACGCCTGGTGAACCGCGACTGGGACGCCTGGGCGTGACTCGTGCAGCCACCCCGGCGATCGCCGCTCTGATCGCGGCCGGCGTCCCCCATCAGGTGCTGACCTATCAGCACGACGCGCGGGCTGAGTCCTACGGCGAGGAAGCGGTCGCGGCCCTGGCCGGCCAGCACAACCTGGTAGCCGAACAGATCCTCAAGACGCTGATCGTCGCCGGGCCGTCCGGGCTGGCCGTGGCGGTGCTGCCGGTGCCGTGGAAGCTGTCGCTCAAAGCTGCGGCGGCGGCGCTGGGGTGGTCCAAGGTGGCGATGGCCGATCGCAGCGCCGCGGAGCGCTCGACCGGCTATGTGCTCGGTGGAATCTCGCCGCTGGGGCAGCGCCGCCGGTTGCCGACCGTCCTGGATTCTTCTTCGCTGCAGTTCGACCGGGTGCTCTGCAGTGCGGGGAAGCGCGGTTCGGACGTCGCACTGGACCCGCGCGATCTGGTCCGGCTGACCGGAGCCGTCCTAGCGGAGATTCGGATTCGGTAGTCCACTCAGCGATGGCGGCCGGCGGTCAGCCGTGAGCCGACGTCGTCGCACAAACGTGTCGGCCGCCGCTGCTATAGATGGGGCAACACAAGAGATGGGGGAAGCATGACAGGCAATGCGCCGGTAAAGATTGTTAACGACCAGTTGGTGATGGGTCCGGTGACGGTGGATTTTCAACGCACGCTGCGGATCCCGGAGACGGGGTTGCATCCGCTGCCGCCCGGTTTGGGGCGGTTTCCGCTGCGGCGGGTGTCGGATTACCCCGACACCGCACCGGCGGAGTGGCTGGCTCGGGGCGGGGTGATGCTGCCGATCTACCAGCGTGAGGCGATGTGGCTGTCCTTCGACGCCTCCGAGCCCGCGGCTCTGCAGGTGGGGGTGGGCAAGGTGTGCGCGGTGAGCGGTTTGCCGTGGATCGACCACCTGGTCAAGGACCCGCAGAACTATGTGGCGCTGCCCCAGCAGCCGTGGCTGGACGGCATTAACGCCGGTGACGGTTTCATCCGGCAGTTCGTCGCGGTACCGCTCGGTTCCGGTGCCACCGTCGAAGGGCAGGTCACCGGCGAGGAGACGCACGGCGGCGTGCAACTGCGGGCGGTCGGACTGACCGAGAAGGCGCTGGCGGAATGGCGCTCGGCTCAGAACGCCCGAATGGTGTGCTGCGACGACATGATCATGGGGGCTCCGCCGGCCCGGGCGCCGGAGGGTATGGGCCTGGGGGCCGGTGGACGGATGCGCCAAGAGGTCTACACCGACGACCGTCCGCTCGTCGACTACGACCAGGGCGGTGCCCGGCGGGTCTTCGTCCACCTGTGCTCAGCGGCGCAGTGGACGGCGATCACCGGCGAGGTGCCGCCCCCGACGCCGGTCGACCGCGATGCCTACGTGAGCGAAGGACTGCCGTGGTTCGACTACTACGACGCCGACGCGCAGGATCTGCCGGCCTCGGAGACCCTGGCGAAGGTGAAGACCGTCGGGGAGAAGCTTGGCGGCAAAGAGAATCCGTTCACGGCGGTCGACCCGAAGACCGTGATCAGCCTCGGCGATCTCAACTCGGACGCCGTTGCCGATGGAACGTGGTAGTCGGCTGAGGTGAGGCTGAAACCTGCGGCGTCGGCGTCGAGACCTACGCCGCCAGCGACGTAGTCACCCGGCTCGCAGCGACTGAAGAGCCGGTCCTGGCGCTTCGAGCCGGGGAGGCCATACCCCACAGCGAGCCCAGCGCGATGACCTGTGCGAAACCGTCGTGGTCGCCGGTGGTGTAGGTGGGATCAGCCGGATCGATCGCGTTGTCCATGGCGATCAGCCCCTGGTTCGAGGCTTTCGTGAGCCAGCTTTTCGCGAGCATGGACTCAAGCAACTCCTCGCGCGCATCGTTGTAGTTCAAGAAGCCGTGTGTCGGCAGCAGGCCGCCGCCCGTGGTGTCGAGAATCTCATCGCTGACCGACGCGGTGAAGATGTAGTTGCCGTTTCCGTCCGGTGCGCCACCGAAGGTACGCAGGTGGGCGTTGGCGACGAGGAACGAAGCATCCCGGTATGCCGGACCGAAGCCGAAGAGCCCGAGCAGACCGTTCTGGAACAGGCCGAACGGCAGCGGGGGCAGGATGCCCAGTCCCAGCGGCCCGCCCCTCGGCAACTGCTTGTAGTCGGTGTCTCCGACGATGCCCGAATAACCGATGCTGCTGCAGCATGAGGGGCCGAAGCCGGACACCCTCATGGCCAAGTCGAGTTTCAGTTCCGCCAGGTACTGGTTCCTCGCCTGGACCACGAAGATCGTGTTGATGGGCTCCTGCATGATCTTGCCCTCATCGCGCTTGCCGACACCGCAGTTGGAGACGGTGCTACCCGGACCGCAGTAGCGCAGTCCGACCCAGTCGGCCACCTGGCCCTCTTTGTTGATCATCCACTGGCCCAGTTCGCCATACGGAGTCTCCACGGTGGCCGTCGGAACCGGCGGGGTCGGCGAGAAGATCTCCTCGGACTGCTCCG
>JBFYOR010000259.1:0-2789 GCA_041303695.1 Mycobacterium sp.
GCGCCGGCGCCAAGGCCCGCGCGCAACCATGCTTGCTTATTTGGAGTCATCCCACACACCCGTCGTCGCTACGGTCTTTCATGCTGACCTCACGCGGGATACTACGACCCCGGCTCAGGGAAATTCGATGTACCGGCCCACGCCTGCCGAAGTGGCGCGGTCCAGAACCAGCGAACTCAGTGCCACGTCGTCCATCGCGATGCCCATATTGAGAAACATCCGCCGGCCGGTCGTGGGGACCTCGAATTCACCCGACACGACCGCGGCAAGGTGGGTGTCCGGTTTGGGCAGTCCGAAGAAGTACATCGTGTCGGCGACCGATCCGTACTGGCCGAGGTCGTCGACGCTGTAGACGACCGCGTCGTCGAACGCCTTCTGGGCCAGGGCGTCGTCGTAATCCACTGGAAGCAGCAGTGCATTGGGGTCGGTGTTGGCGCAATCCAGTTTCGGGTCGAGTGGGACGGTGATCGTGGTGATCACCAGGTCCGCACCGGCCACCGCGTCGGTGGGCGACGTGGCGACTCTGGTGACCCGGTCGCCGGCCCGGTCCAGCAGGTCCTGAGCCCGGCCGGCATTGCGGTCATAGGCCGACACGTGCGTCAGTCCCGGGTGCACCTCCAAGGCAACCTCCAGGTGACGGTGGCCCTGCAGTCCGCAGCCGACGATCGCCAGGTGCGTGGGATCGCCGGGGACGTGCCGCATGGTGACGCCGGAGACTCCGGGCGTGCGCATCTCGGTGATCCATCCGCCGTCGAGCAGCGCGATCGGACGGCCGGTTTCGGGGTCGTTCATGATCATGACGCCGTAGATGTAGGGCAGGCCCTTGGCGTTGTTCTGCTCATAGCCGGCCACCCATTTGAGGCCGATCTTGTCCGAACCCCCGAGATAGGCCGGCATCGCGTGGATGAAGGCATCGTCACCGCGCGAGGTGACCTTGGGCTTCGGTGGGTTCTGCACCAGACCCTGGGCCTTCTGCCGGAAGGCATCCTCGAGTACGTCGATGATCTCGGTCCAGCTCAGCCCGAGGCTGTCGAGGTCGGCCCGGTTGAGGACCAGCATCTGGTTATCGCTCACACACAAACCATAACGGTGCGGGGCGTGCGATTCAGGTCGGATACCCCGGCTCGAACACCGGGGTCGTTTGCCTGACCGGCCGGTAACGCTGCGCTGCTAGCCTTCTCCTGTGACCGGCGCGGCCGACGGACGGTTCATGGACGTCTTCGCCTCGCACTGGCCGGTTTTCGCCTTGTTGGCCGGCATTTTCATCGCCATCGGGTTGATCGTGCTTCGCCGGGGCAGGCGTGCCGGGACAGCCGAGGTCGGCGCCGCTGAGATCGTCGGCTGGTCCGCGGTCCTGGTTCTGCCCCCGCTGCTTTACGTCCTGGCGCTGGCCACCGGGTTCAGCGTGCAGTCATCGATCTTCGCCGCCCTACTCGGGGCGACCGTCCTGTTCTGGGTGTTCGGCCTTGTCGACGAGTTCGTGCCGGCACTGGTCGCCGTGGTGGCCACGCTGATCATCGGACTGGCGCCGCCGAGTGTCGCACTGGCCGGCTTCTCCTCGCCGAGTCTGCTGCTGCTGCTCGGGGTGTACGCGCTCTCGGCGGTGATCAGTTCCTCCGGCTTGAGCTACCGCCTGATGCTGCGCCTGCTGCTGCGACTACCGGACAAACCCTTCTGGCATCAGGTGACGTTACTGGGCTCGGGCTATGCCCTCTCCCCGCTGATGCCGTCGGCCAATGCCCGCCTGTCGTTGCTCACGCCGGTCTTCAAAGATATGGCCGCCGGTCTGCGATTGACCCCGCGTGGACCGGCCTCCACCGCACTGCTGGCCGCGATGTTCGGCGGTGCACTGCTGTTCTCGCCGATGATGTCGACCAGCAAGTCCTCCAACATCGCTGCGCTCAGCCTGCTGCCGCCCCAGGTCCAGGCGGAGTTCAGCGGTTTGTTCTGGTTGGTGGCGGCCGCAGTCGCCGCCCTGGGAGTGACGGTGGTGCACCTGCTGGTGGTGCCCCGATTGTTTCCGTCCGGCGACGAGTCCGCCCTGCCGCGCGAACAGATGCAACGGCGAATCGCCGAGTTGGGTCCGCTCAAACCGCAGGAGTGGATAGCTGCAGGCGGGTTCGTCTTCTTTCTGGTGGGAAGCGCGACGGCCGGTTGGCATCACGTGAAGCCGCCGTACCTCGCCGGGTGCGTGTTACTGGCGTTGCTGGTGTCCGGGGCGTTGTTGCGCAAGGACTTCCAGCGAAACCTGGACTGGCCGATGATCTTCTTCCTGCTCGGCATCGACAGCCTGATGCGGATCATGACCCATCTCGGTCTGGCCCAGGCCCTGGCCCGCGCGGTGGATGACACCTTCGACTTCATCGACGGCCGGGTCGGTTTGTTCATCCTGGTCGCACTGGCCGTCACCCTCGCGGTGCGACTGGCGCTACCGGTGACCGCTGGCATGCTGACCGCGGCGATCATTCTGCTTCCGGTGGCTGCCGCCCAGGGAATCCACCCGTGGATCTGCGTCTTCTGCGCGGCGGTCTTCAGCGATATCGCCTTCTTCCGCCACCAGGGCACCAACGGGATCATTCAGATCCGGGCTGCGGGGCTGTTTGAGGAGGCCGACGAGCGCGGCTTCCTGCGCTACAACATGCTGATGAACGTGGCGCGCGTCGGTGTTGTGTACGCGTCGATCCCGTGGTGGGAATGGCTGGGCCTGCTGTGATGAAGCTCTGGAGGAATCTTCTGATCGGCGGCTTCATGCTCGCCTTCATTCTGTTGCTCGGCTTCTTCAACACGGC
>JBFYOR010000260.1:0-2944 GCA_041303695.1 Mycobacterium sp.
TTGCCAGTAGTCACGGGTTCCCCATTCCGCAGCAATGGCAAGCCAGTGCTCGGGCCGTCCGTGCAGCCGCCAACCGGTCGGCGTGCGGTCGAACGCCTCGAGGAAGTAGCGGCCCGCCAAGGGCCCGAACTCGGCGAATACCGCTTCAGCGGAGCCGAACTCTTCGGGCATTGCGTGCAGCCACGGCTCCCACGCTCCGGTGGTGCGGCCGACGAAGTCCGGTGCCATGTCCTCGACCACCAGCCCGCTCACCAGATCCGGCCGGGCCGCGGCAAGGCACCAGGAATGCAGCGCCCCCATCGAATGGCCGATCAAGACCGCAGGGTGCCCGAGCGATTCGACCCCGCCGGCCAATTCGTCGACGAATCGCTCGGTGCTCACCGGCTCGCTGTCATCGGCGTCGCGACCCCGGTGCCACGGCGCGTCACAGGTGTAAACCGAGCCGAGGCGGGTCAGCCACGGCAGCTGCCGAGACCAGGTGCTGCCGCGGCCCATCAGCCCGTGCACGAGAACCAGCGGCCGGCCGGTGCCGCCGCGGTGGGTCAACGGTTCGTTCGTCACGACTTCATCTTGCGCGGTGACGGGCGAGAAGATCGGGACGGTAGCCTTTCCTGCATGGCCGTGGTCAAGATCAATGCAATCGAGGTTCCGCCGGGTGCCGGCCCCGAGCTGGAGAAGCGGTTCGCCCACCGCGCCCATGCGGTGGACAACCAACCCGGATTCCTCGGGTTCCAGTTGCTTCGACCGGTCAAGGGCGACGACCGCTACTTCGTGATCACCCAGTGGGAGTCCGAGGACGCTTTCCAGGCCTGGGTATCGGGCCCGGCCATCGCCGCCCACGCCGGCGAGCGCGCCAACCCGGTCTCCACCGGCGCCCAGCTGCTCGAGTTCGAGGTTGTGTTGGACGTTGCCAGGTCCGACCCGAAGCAGTAGACCGCGCCGGGGGCTGGCACTGCTCACCGCCCTTGTCACCGTCGCAGGCCTGGCCACCAGCTGCGCGCCACCACCTTCACCCACTGCGAATGCGGGTGTGCGGATCGAGACGAACACCCCGCAGGGTGTCCGCGCCCGCCAGGTCATGGACATGCTCAACTCCGACTGGCCGATCGGTCCGGTGAGCATCAAGACCCTGGCCGCACCCGATATGGTCGACCCCGTCGAGGCCGTCATGGAGCGGCTCTGGTGGGACCGGCCGTACACCCTGACCGGCATCGACATCGGAGCCGGCTCTGCCACTCTGCATCTGATCAGTTCGTTCGGGGCGCTGCAGGACATCGAGTTGCGCACCAACGACCAGACCATGGTCAGCCGCCTGGTGGTCAACACCCATAAACCCGTCATCAACAACTGGCAGGACGTCGACTCGGCATTGAACCGAACCGGTGCCCGGTACTCCTGGCAGGTCTCAAAGGTCAATGACGGCAACTGCGCGAAGGTCGCCGGCACCAACACGGCCGAATCCCTTCCGCTGGCTTCGATTTTCAAGACGTACGTGCTCTACGCGGTCGAACAGGCCGTACTGGCCGGCAAACTCAGCTGGGAGGACACCCTCACCATCACCAGCGAGGCGAAGAAACTGGGATCATCCGGCTTCGACGCCATGCCGCCGGGGTCCCGCATCACCGTCCGGCAGGCAGCCGGGAAGATGATCGCCACCAGTGACAACATGGCCACCGATCTGTTGATCGAACGCCTGGGCGCCGGCGCAGTCGAGCAGGCGCTGATCGATGCCGGCCACCACGACCCGGCGAGCATGACCCCGTTCCCCACCATGCGGGAGATCTTCTCGGTGGGCTGGGGCAACCCTGATGTACGTGAGCAGTGGAAGTCGGCCAGCCCTGCGGACCGTGCCGTTCTGCTGGACGAGGCCGATTCCCGCCCCTACGACCCGGATCCGGAACGTACCCACTCACCCGGTTCGGCTTACGGCGCGGAGTGGTACGGCAGCGCCGAGGACATCTGCCGCGTGCACGCGCGGTTGCAACACAACGCCTTCGGTCCGGCGGCGCCGGTCCGCGACATCATGTCCGAGGTGGCCGGGATCGACCTGGACCGCACCGAGTGGCCCTACATCGGCGCCAAGGCCGGAAACCTGCCCGGCGACCTGACGTTCAGCTGGTACGCCGTGGACCGCACCGGTCAGGCATGGGTGGTCAGCTTCCAACTGAACTGGCCGCGCTACCACAGCCCCAACGCCGGCGGCTGGGTGATGACGATCATCAAGCAGGTCTTCGGGTTGCTACCGCGGTAGAACCCGCTGTCTACTCCGTCGCCGCAGCAGCCAGATCCGGCTCGACGGTCTCCCGCTTCGGCCCTCCGACGAAGGTGAACTTCGCGTCCTCGCCGACACCTTCGCCGTCCCAGTTCTCGACGTCGACGGTGACCAGCTGACCCGGCCGGATCTCGTCGAAGAGGATCTTCTCCGAGAGCGCGTCCTCGATCTCGCGTTGGATGGTCCGGCGCAGCGGCCGGGCACCCAGCACCGGATCGAAGCCACGCTTCGCCAACAGCGACTTGGCCCTGTCGGACAGCTCCATCTCCATGTCCTTGGCCGCGAGCTGTTTGGATACCCGACCCACCATCAGGTCGACCATCTGGATGATCTCGTCCTGGGTCAGCTGGTGGAAGACGATGATGTCATCGATGCGGTTGAGGAACTCTGGCCGGAAGTGCTTCTTGAGCTCGTCGTTGACCTTCTGCTTCATCCGCTCGTAGTTGCTTTCGCCACCGCCCTGGGTGAAGCCGAGTCCGACCGCCTTGGAGATGTCCGAGGTGCCCAGGTTCGAGGTGAAGATCAGCACGGTGTTCTTGAAGTCGACCGTTCGGCCCTGGCCGTCGGTCAGGCGGCCGTCCTCCAGCACCTGCAGCAGCGTGTTGTAGATCTCCTGGTGGGCCTTCTCGATCTCGTCGAACAGCACCACCGAGAACGGCTTGCGGCGCACCT
>JBFYOR010000261.1:0-3770 GCA_041303695.1 Mycobacterium sp.
GACGCCGCGGCGGTTCGTGGGACTGGCCAACCCCGGCCTGCGCGCGCTATTGGATGCGACCATCGGTGAGGGCTGGATGGTCGATCTGGAGAAGCTGCGCGGGCTGGAACCCTACGCTGACAACCCGACATTCCAGCAGCAATGGGTCGCCGTCAAGCGCGGCAACAAGGCCCGACTGTCCGACTACGTCGCCGCCCATACCGGTATCGAACTGGACCCGGACTGGATGTTCGACGTCCAGGTCAAGCGTATCCACGAGTACAAACGCCAGCACCTCAACGTGCTGCACATCATCACCCTGTACAACCGGCTCAAGCAGAATCCGGACCTCGACATCGCCCCGCGCGCCTTCATTTTCGGCGGCAAGGCCGCGCCCGGCTATTTCATCGCCAAGCGCATCATCAAGCTGATCAACTCCGTCGGCGAGACCGTCAACAACGACCCGGAGGTGAACCGTCGTCTCAAGGTCGCCTTCATCCCGAACTTCAACGTGCAGAACGGCCAGCTGATCTACCCGGCAGCCGACCTGTCCGAGCAGATCTCGACCGCCGGAAAGGAGGCCTCCGGCACCGGGAACATGAAATTCATGATGAACGGCGCGCTGACCATCGGAACCCTCGACGGCGCCAATGTCGAGATGCGGGAGGAGGCCGGCCCGGAGAACTTCTTCCTGTTCGGCCTCACCGTGGACGAGGTGCGCGAACTGCTCGCCAAGGGCTACCACCCGCGGGACTATGTCGCCGGCAACGCCGAACTGGCCGCCGCGATCGGGGCGATCCGCGAGGGCCGATTCTCCGGTGGCGACACCGAGGTGTTCGCCCCGCTTGTCTCCAACCTCGTCGACCATGACCCGTTCCTGGTGCTGGCCGACTATGCCGATTACATCCGGTCCCAGCAGGAGGTCGACCGGACCTGGCACGACCCGAAGGTCTGGGCGCGCATGTCGATTCTCAACAGTGCGCGCAGTGGAAAGTTCTCGTCGGACCGTTCGATCGCCGAATACTGCGACGAGATCTGGAACGTTTCGCCCGTGACGATCAAGGGGGACAGATGACAACGCCGATCCGACCCACGACCGCCGGAACATCCTGGCGGACAGGATCACACGGTGCACTGACCGATGAGGTGCTCGCCCAGCTGGACGGCTGGTGGCGGGCCGCGAACTACCTGTCCGTCGGCCAGATCTACCTGCTGGACAACCCGCTGCTGCGCACGCCGTTGTCCCGCGATGACGTCAAGCCGCGGCTGCTCGGACACTGGGGCACCACACCGGGCCTGAACTTCCTCTACGCCCACCTCAACCGGGCGATCAAAGACCGGGAACAGTCCACCATCTACATCACCGGCCCCGGCCATGGTGGCCCGGGACTGGTGGCCAGCGCGTACCTCGACGGCACCTACACCGAGTACTACCCGGACATCACCACCGACACCGAGGGCATGCGGCGGCTGTTCCGGCAGTTCTCCTTCCCCGGCGGCATCCCCAGCCACGTCGCTCCGGAGACCCCCGGGTCGATCCACGAGGGCGGCGAATTGGGCTATGCGCTCTCGCACGCCTACGGCGCCGCGTTCGACAACCCCGACCTGCTGATCGCCGCGGTGGTCGGTGACGGCGAGGCGGAGACCGGGGCGCTGGCCACCAGCTGGCACTCCAACAAATTCATGCACCCGGCGAAGGACGGCGTGGTCCTGCCGATCCTGCACCTCAACGGCTACAAGATCGCCAATCCGACTGTGCTGGATCGTATTCCGGCCGAGGAGCTGCGCAGCCTGATGGTCGGCTATGGCCACAACCCGTACTTCTTCGAAGCCGGTGAGGATGACGATCACGCCGACGCCCACCGCCGGTTCGCGCGCCTGCTCGACGATGTGCTCGACGAGATCGCGGCGATCAAGGCCCGCGCCGCCGCCGGCGACGAGAGCCGGCCGGCCTGGCCGATGATCGTCTTCCGCCATCCCAAGGGCTGGACCGGACCGGCCTATATCGACGGCAAGAAGACCACCGGCTCGTGGCGGGCCCACCAGGTTCCGCTGGCCAGCGCCCGCGACACCCCGGAGCATCTGCAGGTGCTGGCCGAATGGCTCGGTTCCTACCGCGCCCACGAATTGTTCGACGAGACGGGACGACTCATCCCGTCCATCGCCGAACTGGCACCGGCCGGACACCTGCGGATGAGCGACAACCCGCACGCCAACGGCGGCCTGCTCCTGAAAGACCTGCGCCTGCCGGATTTCCGCGACTACGGCGTCGACGTACCGGCGCCGGGTGCGACGCTGGCCGAGGCCACCAAGGTGCTCGGGCAGTGGCTGACCGATGTGGTGCGGCTCAACCCGGAGAACTTCCGCATCTTCGGTCCCGATGAAACCGCGTCCAACCGGCTGCAGCCGGTGTTCGAGGTGACCGCCAAACAGTGGAACGCCGAGTTCTTCGGCCCCGAGGTCGACGAGCACCTGGCCCGGGCCGGGCGGGTGGTCGAGATGCTCTCCGAACACCAGATGCAGGGCTGGCTGGAGGGCTATCTGCTGACCGGGCGGCACGGCCTGTTCAACTGCTACGAGGCCTTCATCCACATCATCGACTCGATGTTCAACCAGCACGCCAAATGGCTCAAGGTCACCAACCACATCCCGTGGCGGCGACCCATCGCGAGCCTCAACTATCTGCTGTCCAGCCATGTCTGGCGGCAGGACCACAACGGGTTCAGCCACCAGGATCCGGGTTTCATCGACCACGTCGTCAACAAGAGCGCCGAAGTGGTACGGGTGTACCTGCCGCCGGATGCCAACACCCTGCTGTCCACCTACGACCACTGCCTGCGATCGCGCCAGTACGTCAACGTCGTCGTCGCCGGCAAGCAGCCGCACCCGAACTTCCTGACGATGGACGAGGCCGTCGCGCACTGCACCCGCGGGCTGGGCATCTGGGAGTGGGCCGGGACCGAGCAGCACGGGTGCGCGCCGGACGTGGTGCTCGCGGCGGCCGGCGATGTCCCGACCCTGGAGGCACTCGCCGCCGCCGACCTGCTGCGCCGGCACATCCCGGAGTGCCAGGTGCGCTTCGTCAACGTGGTGGACCTGATGCGTCTGCAGGACGAAAGCGAGCATCCGCACGGGATGTCCAACCGGGAGTTCGACATGGTCTTCACCCCGGACAAGCCGGTGATCTTCGCTTATCACGGCTATCCGTGGCTGATCCACCGACTGGTCTACCGGCGCAGCAACGACAGCCGGATTCATGTGCGTGGATATAAGGAAGAAGGCACCACCACCACCCCGTTCGACATGGTGATGCTCAATGACCTGGACCGCTACCACCTGGTGATCGATGTCATCGACCGGGTTCCAGGTTTGGGATCGCGCTATGCCGGACTGCGCCAGCAGATGGTGGACAAGCGCATCCACGCCCGCGAGTACACCCGCGAGCACGGTGACGACATCCCGGAGGTGCGCGACTGGGTGTGGCCGGCCGCCCGTGGGCTGCAGGGTGGTTCGCAGGTGGGTGCAACGCTGGCCACCGGTGGTGACAACGAGTAAGCCGGCGGATCGCTGAAAATTAGCTGGCGCAAACCCTGCGGGTCGGCGGATTGCTCACCAAACGCCAAGGAAACCATCCCCGGCGGGTAGCCAATCCCTGGCCCGTGGGCGCGTACACCGGCAGCAAGTTGTCGGAAATGCCTGCCGATGCTGCTTGCTAGCATGCATAATTCCATGGACTTTTAATCGGCTTTTCCAGGGCTGGCTCCATAGCCTGCCCGACGGCCCATCGCGAT
>JBFYOR010000262.1:0-5883 GCA_041303695.1 Mycobacterium sp.
AACGTCAACGACCTCTCCGAGGCGGAGTGGGAGCGGCTGCGCGCCAAGCTCGGCAGCCAGCGCCTGATGGGCATGTCGCTGGACGCCGGCGGCCACCTCACCCACGGGTTCCGGCCCAATATCTCCGGCAAGATGTTCCAGCAGCGCAGCTACGGCACCGACCCCACCACCGGTCTGCTCGACTACGACGCCGTCGCCGCTGCGGTCCGGGAGTTCAAGCCGCTGATCCTGGTGGCGGGCTATTCGGCTTATCCGCGACGGGTGAACTTCGCGAAGATGCGCGAGATCGCCGACGAGGTCGGAGCCACGTTCATGGTCGACATGGCCCACTTCTCCGGCCTGGTCGCCGGCAAGGTCTTCCAGGGCGACGAGGACCCGGTGCCGCACGCCCACGTTGTCACCAGCACCACCCACAAGTCACTGCGCGGACCGCGCGGCGGTGTCGTGCTGGCCACCAAGGACTACTCCGACGCCGTCGACAAGGGCTGCCCGATGGTCCTCGGCGGTCCGATGTCCCATGTCATGGCCGCCAAGGCGGTCGCGTTCGCCGAGGCCCGGCAGCCCTCGTTCAGGGCCTACGCGCAACGGGTGGCCGACAACGCCCAGGCCTTCGCCGACGGGCTGATGCGCCGTGGCGCCAACCTGGTCACCGGCGGCACCGACAACCACATCGTGCTGCTGGACGTCCAGTCATTCGGGTTGACCGGCAGGCAGGCCGAGTCGGCACTCCTGGACTCCGGCATCGTGACCAACCGCAACTCGATTCCGGCTGATCCCAACGGGGCCTGGTACACCAGTGGCATCCGGTTCGGCACCCCAGCTCTGACCACCCGCGGATTCGGTCCGGCCGAGTTCGACCGGGTCGCCGAACTGGTGGTCGAGGTGTTGTCCAACACCACCGCGGACGGCACCTCCAAGGCCAAATACACGCTGGTCGACAGCGCGTCGGATTGGGTGCGCGCGGCCGCCGGTGAACTGCTGGACGCCAACCCGCTCTACCCCGGACTGACCCTGTAACGCCCCGCGCCACCCCTGCGCGAACAGACACTAACTGCCCGCGACACGCCGGGATTGGGTGCCTTTCGCGTCTGCTCGCGGGGGAGATGGAGGGGCGAAACGCGGGCGCGGGGCGATTTTAAGACAACCGTTAATATCGGTTACAGTTACCGCATGGCACAGCTACCTGTCGCGAATGCGCTGACCCTTGAGCTCGAGCCGATTGTCGCCGACAATCTGGCTCGCCACCTGGATACCGCCGATGAGTGGTACGCCCACGATTACGTCCCCTTCGCCGAAGGTAGGGACTTCGAGTTTCTCGGCGGCCAGGACTGGGATCCTTCCCAGGTCACCCTGCCCAAGGAGGTCACCGACCCCCTTGAGGTTCTGCTGATCACGAAGGACAACCTTGCCGGTTACCACCGCGAACTGGTCGAGCACTTCATCCTCCAGGACAAGTGGGGCCGCTGGCTGGGCCGTTGGACCGCTGAGGAGAACCTGCACGCCATCGCGATCCGCGACTACCTTGTGGTGACCCGCAATGTCGATCCGGTCGCCGACGAGCGGGTCCGCGTCAACCATGTGATGCGCGGTTACCGAGCCTCGAACTACACCCAGATTGAGACGCTGGTGTTCATGGCCCTGCTCGAGCGCGCCCACGCGGTGTACACGCGCAATCTTGAGGCCAGCATCGATGAGCCAGTGCTCAAGAAACTTGTCGGCCGGATCGCCTCCGACGAGCAGCGTCATCAGGAGTTCTTCGACAACCTGGTGGCGCACTGCCTCGAACACCACCGCGACTCCACCCTGGCCGCGATCGCCCGGCGTGCGGTCGGTTTCCCCGTCATCGGCGGCGACATCGTCGAATACCGCGAGACCAAGGTTCGCACCGTCGCAGAGACCGGCATATTCGACCAGGCGGCGGCGGACAAGGTCATCACCGACGCCACCGCCGCATGGGGCCTGGCCGACGAGCCGATTCTCAAGAAGTTCGTCTCCGCGTAACTTTCCGGCGGCGCGCCGCACCACCGGGCATGCGCCCTCGGGAGTAGCGTCGGTTCTAGTTGGCCGTCGATCCCAAGGGAGCGCCCGTGACCGATCCGCACTCGCCCATCAGGACATATGTGCTTGACACGTCCGTCCTGTTGTCCGATCCCTGGGCCTGTACGCGGTTCGCTGAACACGAGGTCGTCGTCCCGCTGGTGGTGATCAGCGAGCTGGAAGCCAAACGGCATCATCATGAATTGGGCTGGTTCGCCCGCCAAGCGCTGCGACTGTTCGACGATCTTCGGCTTGAGCACGGCCGGCTCGACCAGCCGATTCCGGTTGGCGCCCACGGCGGGACGATGCACGTCGAACTCAACCACAGCGACCCGGAAGTGCTGCCGTCCGGTTTCCGCACCGGCACCAACGACGCCCGGATCCTGGCCTGCGCGGCCAACCTGGCCGCCGAGGGTAAGCGGGTGACGCTGGTAAGCAAGGACATCCCGTTGCGGGTCAAGGCCGGTGCGGTCGGCCTGCCGGCCGACGAGTATCACGCCCAGGACGTCGTCACCTCCGGCTGGACCGGGATGACCGAACTCGACGTGCGCTGCGAGGATATCGACACCCTCTTCGCCGACGGCGAGATCGACCTGGAGGACGCGCGAAACCTGCCGTGCCACACCGGGGTTCGCCTTCTCGGCGGTAGCTCGCATGCACTTGGCCGGGTCAACGCCGAGAAGCGTGTGCAATTGGTGCGCGGAGACCGCGAGGTGTTCGGGTTGCGCGGCCGTTCCGCCGAGCAGCGTGTCGCGCTGGATCTGCTGCTGGACGAGTCGGTGGGCATCGTGTCGCTGGGCGGCAAGGCCGGCACCGGTAAATCGGCACTGGCGCTGTGCGCGGGCCTGGAAGCGGTGCTGGAGCGACGCAGTCAGCGCAAGGTCGTGGTGTTCCGCCCGCTCTACGCCGTCGGCGGCCAGGAACTCGGGTATCTGCCCGGCAGCGAGAGCGACAAGATGGGTCCGTGGGCCCAGGCGGTCTTCGACACCCTCGAGGGGCTGGCCAGCCCGGCCGTGCTCGAGGAGGTGCTCTCCCGCGGCATGCTCGAGGTGCTGCCACTGACCCATATCCGCGGCCGGTCGCTGCACGACTCGTTCGTCATCGTCGACGAGGCGCAGTCACTGGAGCGCAACGTGCTGCTGACGGTGCTGTCCCGGCTTGGCGCGGGATCGCGGGTGGTCCTGACCCACGACGTCGCCCAGCGCGACAACCTGCGTGTCGGCCGGCACGACGGGGTGGCCGCCGTCATCGAGAAGCTCAAGGGCCACCCGTTGTTCGCCCACATCACCCTGATGCGCAGCGAGCGTTCGCCGATCGCCGCCCTGGTCACCGAGATGCTGGAGGAGTTCAGCCCGGGCGCGCTGCCGTAAACTCGATCGGTGCCACGTCTGCTCAGGTTTCCGGTCGCCGTGACCGTCGCGGCACTGCTGCTGGCGGGTTGTGGCACCTCCGTCGACACGGCGACTGACCGCACCGTCGACTGCGTGGTGGACAAGTGCGTGGCGTTGACCTTCGACGACGGGCCGGGTCCCTTCACCGATCGTCTGCTTGAGGTGCTTGCCGATGCCGACGGTAAGGCGACCTTCTTCATGATCGGCAACAAGGTGGCGGCCGATCCGGCCGGCGCGAAGCGGGTCGCGCAAGCCGGTATGGAGATCGGCAACCACACCTGGGAACACCCCAATATGACGACCATCCCGGCCGAGTTCGTCCCCGCCCAACTGACCCGCGCCAACGAGGCCATCACCGCGGCCACCGGGCAGACGCCCACACTGTGGCGCCCGGCCGGCGGATTGACGAACGACGCGGTCAACGCTGTGGCCGCCAAGCAAGATCTGGCCGGAATACTCTGGGATGTCATCCCTTTCGACTGGATCAATGACTCCGACCTCGCCGCCACCCGGTACATGCTGATGACCCAGATCAAGCCCGGGTCGGTGGTGCTGTTCCATGACACCTATTCCTCGACGGTCGACCTGGTCGAGCAGTTCCTCCCGGTGCTCAAGGCCAACGGCTACCACTTGGTCACGGTCAGCGACCTGCTCGGGCAGCGGGCGCCCGGCAGTGTCTACGGCAGCCGGGACAACGGTGCGCCGGCGAACCTGTTGCGCGACATCCCGGCCGGGGAGATCCCCGCCCTGCCGGCCACGCCGTCGCCGGCCCCGATGCCGAACCTCCCGATCACCGATATCCCGGGCGCCAACAGCGGCGGCCCCACCAACGGCGCGTAAGCGCTCACGCCGTGCACAGCCAGACCGCGCTCGTCCTCATCGCGCTGGTCTTCTGCTACGCGCTGGTCTCGGGTCTGATCAGGCGCTGGTACGTTGCGCCGGCGTTGATCTTCGTCCTACTGGGCATGGCACTCGGTCCGTTCGGACTGAACCTGCTCGATGCGGGGCCGGGTACCGAGGGGTACACCGTGCTGGCGCAGGTGACGCTGACGGTGATCCTGTTCGTCCAGGCCTCCCGACTCGACCTCGGCAGCGCCATGCGCCGCGGACTGCTCAGCTTCCGGCTGATCGTCATCGGACTCCCGTTGACGCTGGCACTGGGAGCGCTGACCGCGGCCGCGCTGCTGCCGGTGCTGCCGTGGTGGGAGGCGGTGTGCCTGGCGGCGATCATCGCCCCGACCGAAGTCGCCCTCATCGAGGCACTTCTGGACGATGAGCGGATCCCCGAGCGGATCCGCCACGCGCTCTCGGTGGAGAGCGGGTTCTCCGACGGTATCGCGCTGGCCGCGCTGCTGGCCGCGGTGGCGCTGGCGTCGGCCCGCGTCGACCCGCATCCCGGCCAATGGGCCTGGTTCGCCTTCCGGACCGAGGTGGTGTCGCTGCTGATGGGCGTCGGTATCGGCCTGTTCGGCGGTCTGCTCGTGGTCTGGTCGCGCCGGCGCGGCTGGATGAGCGACATCTGGGCTCAGCTGGCGACCCTGGCGATCGCCCTGATCTGCTTCGAACTCGGTGAGAGCGTGCACGCCAGCGGTTTCGTCGCCGCGTTCACCGGCGGGCTCGCCTTCGCGTTCGTCACGATCCGCGGGGCCGCCGACGGCACCGCCGAGGCTGCCGAAAAGGCAGAGATTGTCGAAAAGGCAGCGATTGTCGAAAAGGCAGTACCCAACCAGGTCTCCGACGCCACCGCGCAACTGCTGGAGCTGATGGTCTTCGCGATGTTCGGCGCCTTCGCGGTGATCGACGGATGGCGCAACGCCGACTGGCGGGTCGTGGCGTTCTCAGTCGTCGCCCTCTTCGGGATTCGGATGGTGGCGGTGCTGGCCGCGTTCATCCGCACCGACCTGCCTTTCCGCAGCCGGGCGTTCGTCGGCTGGTTCGGGCTACGCGGCATCGGAACCCTGGTGCTGGGCCTGCTCGTGATCGACCGCGGGGAGATCCAGCACGAGGACCTCATCGCCCAGACCGTCGTCGTCACGGTGACGCTGAGCCTGCTGCTGCACAGCATCACCGCGCCGCTGGGAATCCGCGGCCTGCGCTCGGCGCAGCGCTAGCGGTCGTCGCGGACCTTCGCCATCGCCAGTACGTCGAGGCGGCGGTCCAACTCCTCCTCGGAGAGCTTGTCGCCGATCAGTCCACGGTCGATGACGGTCTGTCGAATCGTCTTGTGGCCCTTGAGTGCTTCCTTGGCCACCGCCGCAGCCTCCTCGTAGCCGATCGCCGAGTTCAACGGGGTGACGATCGACGGCGACGACTCAGCCAGCCGGCGCAGCCGTTCCTCATCGGCCACCAGTCCGTCGTTGCAGCGCTGCGCTAAAAGCCGGGACACGTTGGCCAGCAGAGTGAACGACTCCAGCAGGTTGCGCGCCATCATCGGGATGTAGACATTGAGTTCGAA
>JBFYOR010000263.1:0-4955 GCA_041303695.1 Mycobacterium sp.
ATCTGGAGGCGCACGGAACCGGGACGTCGCTGGGTGATCCCATCGAGGTCCAGGCCGCGGCAGCAGCGCTGGGCCGGGGACGCTCGGCCGACCGGCCGCTGCTGATCGGCTCGGCGAAGACGAACATCGGCCATCTGGAGGCCGCCGCCGGGGTGGCCGGGGTGCTCAAGGTGGTCCTGTCCCTCGAACACGGCGAACTGCCCAAGCACCTGAACTTCCGCCACCCGTCGCCGCACATTCCGTGGGACCGCATCCCGGTGCGGGTCGTGGACGAGGCCGTGGCCTGGGAACGCACCGACCGTCCCCGTATCGCGGGAGTCAGTTCGTTCGGGTTCACCGGAACCAACGCCCACGTCCTCATCGAGGAGGCACCCGAGAGCCCCCGGCCCGCCGCAGCCGAACCGGTCGAGCCGTCCGATCACCGGCGGTTCGCGGTGCTCGCGTTGTCTGCGCGCACCCCGGCCGCCCTGGCGCAGACGGCGGCGAACTACCGCACCTGGTTGCTCGACCATCCCGAAGCCACGCTGGCCGATGTGTGTCTGACCGCAGGGGCGGGGAGGGCGCACTTCGAGCACCGCGCCGCGTGCGTGGTCGATTCGGTGGAGTCCGCCCGCGATCTGCTCGGCGCACTGGCCGACGACCGACCGGCACCCGGCCTGCTGCGCGGCGACTGCACCGACGCACCCAAGACCGCCTGGCTGTTTCCCGGGCAGGGTAGCCAGTACGCCGGGATGGCCCGGGAGTTGTTCGCATCCGAACCGGTGTTCGCCGACACCATGAACCGGTGCGCGCAGGCCGTTGCCGGCATCTGCGAAAAGCCTTTGCTGGACGTTATCTTCGCTGCCGATGACGATGTCCAACCGGGCGGCGCCGAGACCCTGCAGCAGACCCGGCACGCCCAGCCCGCCATCTTCGCCGTGGAGATGGGCCTGGCCAGGCTCTGGCAGTCGTGGGGCCTGGAGCCCGACGTCGTCCTCGGACACAGCGTCGGCCAGTATGCGGCGGCCTGCGTCGCGGGAGTGTTCAGCCTCGAGGACGGCGCCCGACTGCTGGCCGAGCGGGGCCGACTCTTCGGCGATCTACCTGCGGGCGGCCGGATGTCGGCGATCTTCGCCGACCCGGACCGGGTCGAGCGGCTCACCGACGAGTTCCCGAGCCTGTCGGTAGCCGCCTACAACGGTGCCAACACCGTGCTGTCGGGGCCGGCAGCCGACCTGCAGTGCGCCGTCGACGGGTTGACCGCCGACGGTGTCCGCTGCGACTGGCTGGACACCAGCCACGCATTCCACTCGGCGCTGCTGGATCCGGCACTCGAGGACTTCGAGACCTACGCCAGCGGTTTCGAATTCTCCTCTCCGCAACGGATCCTGGTGTGCAACCGGACCGGGACGGTACTCGGGCGCAGCGCCAGGCTCGACGGCGCCGACTGGCGCCGCCATGCGCGCCAACCGGTCGAATTCGCCAAGGGCGTGGCGACATTGGCCGAGTTGGGCTGCACCCTGCTGCTCGAGGTGGGCCCGCAACCGGTGCTCACCGCCGCCGCCCTGCGGGCCTGGCCCGACCCGCTGACCGCGCCGAAGGCGATCCCGTCGTTGCGCCGCACCGTCGCCGACCAGCGCCAGATCACCGAGGCCCTGGCCGGGACCTACGTTGCCGGGCATCTGCCCGACTTCGCTGCCACTCTGCCGCGAACGGCGCAGAAGGTCGACCTGCCGGACTATCACTTCGAGCACCGCCAGTACTGGTTCGCCGACAAGACCGCCACGGCCGTCGCGTCCCCGAGTCCGGATAGCGCCACCCGCACCGAGGCCGTCCGGCTTCTGGAAGACGGCCGGATCCAGGAACTCGCCACCCTGCTCGACGGCGCGGCCGCCAGTCAGACAACCACCGACGTGCTGAACAAGCTTGCCGCCCAGCATAACCGGCAACGAAGTGCACACTCCATCGCCGATATCCGCTATCAGATCCGCTGGGAGAAGGCTGCCGTCGCCGCACCCGGTCACGCCAGCCAGAAATCGACGTGGCTGCTGATCGGCGATGAGGCCGACGTGACCCAACCACTGATCGGCGCGCTCGCCGCCGGCGGCCACACCTACCGCGTCCTCGGGTTGCCGGTGTCCGACGCCGATGAGGAACGCCTGGCGGCGGACCTGCGCGCCGCGGCGCAGCAGGAGTCGACCCTGCGCATCCTGCACATCGCGGCACCGGAATCCGGCGCCGTGCCGTCGATGCGATCTCTGCTTCGGATGCAACACCGGATCCTGGGCGGCACCCAACGACTGTTCCGCGCCGCCGCCGCAGCCGAGGTGCGCGGATCCATCTGGGTGACAACCCTTGGAGCACAGCACGTTGTCGACGCGGATAGGGTGTCGCCGGAACAGACCAGCCTGTGGGGGTTCTGCCGCGTCGCGGCGCTGGAATACCCGCAGGTGTGGGGCGGACTTGCCGACCTGTCCGGCGGCGGTGCCGATGAGTGGTCGGAACTGATCACCCGGGTTGTCGCGGCATCGCCGGGAGAAGACCAGATCGCCCTGCGCGGGACCGCCGTCCATGTTCCCCGGCTGGTGCGGCGGACCGGGCAGCCAAACCCGCACAACGTGGAATTGCGCTCTACGGCAACCTATCTGGTGACCGGTGGCCTTGGTTCACTGGGACTGGAGATCGCGGAGTACCTGGCCGCGCACGGCGCCCGCCAGCTGGTGCTGACCGGTCGCCGGGCGCCCGGCGACGACGCCCAACGGCGCATCGCCGCTCTGCTTGAGCAGCACGGTTGCGCGGTCCGGGTGATCGCCGCCGATGTTGCCGATCCACATGACGTCGCCCGGCTGCTGGCAGTCGTTCAGGCCGAACTTCCGCCGTTGGCCGGTATCGTCCACGCCGCGGGCGAGAACAGCACCACCGCGCTGAGTTCCCTGGACGGCGCCGAAGTCGATCGGGTGTTCGCCGGAAAGGTCTGGGGCGCCTGGTATCTGACTGAAGCCGTCGCAGGTTTGCCGTTGGACTTCTTCCTGTCAACCTCGTCGATCTCCTCGGTGTGGGGCAGCTACGGCCAGAGTGCCTACAGTGCGGCAAACGCCTTCCTGGACGGGTTGACCTGGCGGCTGCGCGAACAGGGCATTGCCGGAATCAGCGTCAACTTCGGCCCCTGGGCAGCGGGAATGGCCGACCAGCAAGCCCGCGAACAGTTGGACCGGCGGGGCGTTCGCACCCTGTCGGCCGCTGACGCACTGGCCGGGATGGCCGACGTCATGGTCACCGCCGGATCAACCGGGACGCCACAAGCCGTGGTCGCGCGGATGGACTGGGCCCGCTTCCTGCCGATCTACCAACAGGTCGGCCGGCGGTCGCTGCTGGCCGAGGTGGCCGGTGAGGTGCCCGAATCCGTCTCGGCAGCATCGGGATCAGCAGGGCCCACCCGACTCGTCGAGGAACTCACCGCGGCCCCCGTGGCGCAACGCCGCAAACTGGTCCTGGAACACATCCGTGACGCCGTCGCGCAGGTGACCCGGATTGAGGCGGCCGAGATCCGCGAGGAGACCGGGTTCTTCGACCTCGGCATGGATTCGCTGATGGCCGTCGAACTGCGACGCCGACTCGAACAGTCGGTCGGCAAGGAACTGCCGGCCACCCTGGCCATGGACTACCCGCGGTTGGCCGACGTGGCGGACTACCTGCTCACCGACGTGCTCACCCTCAACGAACGGGCGACCGGCAGAACCGCCACCCAACCGGTGTCGCTGGCGACCTCGGCGGCCGACGAGCCCATCGCCATCATCGCGGTGGCCTGCCGCTTCCCGGGCTCGCCCGATCCGGACGCGTACTGGCAGGTGCTGTCCGGCGGGGTGGACGCGATCCGGGAGATCCCCGAGGATCGCTTCGACATCGACGAGTTCTACGACCCCGATCAGCAGGCCCCGGGCAAGATTTACACCCGCAGCGGCGGATACCTCGACAGCGTCGACACCTTCGATCCGGAGTTCTTCGGCATCTCCCCCCGCGAAGCCGTCTGGATCGATCCGCAGCAGCGACTGATGCTCGAAATCGCCTGGGAGGGACTGGAGCGGGCCGGCTACGGGCCGTCGACCCTGCGCGGCAGCCGAACCGGCGTCTTCGTCGGGGTGGCGGCCAACGAATACTCGCTGCTGTTGTCGGGGGACTCGGTCGAGAGCCTCGAGGCGCATTTCATCACCGGCAACGCCCTCAATGCCATCGCGGGCCGGGTCGCGTTCACCCTCGGCCTGGAAGGTCCGGCGGTCGCGGTGGACACCGCATGCAGTTCCTCCCTGGTGGCCGTCCACCAGGCCAGTCAGGCCCTGCACTCCGGTGACTGCGATATGGCCCTGGCCGGTGGGGTGAACGTGCTGCTGAGCCCCGCGTCCACCGTCGCGGCCTCCCGCGCCCGGATGCTCTCCCCGGACGGCCGGTGCAAGACCTTCGACGCGGCAGCCGACGGCTACGCCCGCAGTGAGGGCTGCGGGGTCCTGGTTCTCAAGCGACTGAGCGATGCCCAACGCGACGGTGACCGCATCTGCGCGGTCATCCGCAGCAGCGCCGTGAACCAGGACGGCGCCTCCAGCGGCCTCACCGTTCCCAACGGTGGTGCCCAGCAACGCCTTATCGGCTCTGCGCTGACTCGGGCAGGTCTGAGCGGCGCCGACGTCGACTACCTCGAAGCGCACGGCACCGGCACCCCACTGGGTGACCCGATCGAGGTTCAGGCGGCCGCGGCGGTATACGGCGCCGGCCGCGACCCGGACCGGCCGCTGCTGATCGGATCGGCGAAAACCAATATCGGGCACCTGGAGTCTGCTGCGGGCATCGCCGGTCTGATCAAGGTCGTGTTGTCGTTACAGCACGACCTTGATCAGACCGGCGATGCCCGCAGCGGACTCCAGGTGTCCGATATTGGTTTTCGCCGATCCGATCAGCAGCGGCCGGTCCGGGTCGCGGCCGGC
>JBFYOR010000264.1:0-10468 GCA_041303695.1 Mycobacterium sp.
GAGCCGACCCTGGCTTGGAAGCCGCGGCGATTCAGACCGTCGGCACCAAGGGGTGGGACGGGTTCGTCATCGCCCGGGTCAGGTAACCGGCTCTGCTGCCGGGGGATCCTGGCTCATCAGGGGTGCCGCTTCGGTTCGTTGGCGACGGGCGGCGGGTGGGGTGGACGCCCTGGCCAGAAGTGCGGCCACCACCGCGCCGGTACCGGCGATCAGGATCGTGATCGACCACCACGTGAGTGCGTCGGTGCCGGCCAGCACATAGTGGGCGGTCGCCAACGGCCATGCCGCATAGGCGCATACGTGCGCGCGTGGAAACCAGCGTCGGGGGTACCGGCCGCGCAGCCGGCCCAGCAGCCACACCGCCAGGATCAACCACAAGGCGGCGGTGCCCAGCGCCACCGGCAGCGGGCGCCACGACGCGGTGAACGGCACCAGGACCTGCACAACCGTGAAGGGTTCGTAGGTGTCGACCAGGAGCAGTGCCGCGTGCACCGCCAGCAGACTCAGCGCAAGCGAGACCAGGCGGCGGTGCAGCAGGACTGCTCGCGGCGCCGCAACGCCGCGGGTCCGACGAACGGTGGCCAGCAGTCCGACGATCAGCACCGCGGTCAGAGCGCACCACGCCGTGATCCCGGTGGCCCTGATCAGCACCCACGTCCAGGGAACGGCTGCCAGTGCCTCACGCACCGCCGTCCTCCGGGCCGAGTAGATGCGGTGTGCAGCCCTGGTCGACGAGCCACCCGGCGCATGACGTGCCGCGCACCACTGCCACGGTCGCGGCCGCCTCCGCATGCCACCCGCAGTCGGCCAGCACGGTCGCCTGCACCACATCCGAGCCGCTCGGACGACCCGTGCGCGGGTGCACGACGTGGTGGGCGCCGGGCCAGCGCCGCCGCAGGGTCGACGAGGTCGCCACCGCCCGGTTGCGGGCATCGAGGCGCAGTGCTGCGATCTCGATCCCGTCGCGCCGGTCGTCGCACATCGACACCAGCCACGAGTCGGTATCGGGCGGCACTCCCCGGGTCACCACGTCCCCGCCGATGCCGACCAGCACGGCGTGCGCCCCGGCCGAGTGGATGTCCTCGGTCACCATATCGCCGGCCAGACCCTTGCCCACTGCGCCGGGATCGAGGCCCAACCCCGAAGGCAGCGCCACCCAGGACTCGCCGACGCGCACCTGCGTCATTCCTGGCGCCGGTACCGGTGGCATCGGGAAAGCCATTGCCGCGCTGCCGAAGTCATACCGATAACCCAGGGCCAACATCGATCGGAGAACGCTTGCGTCGAGATCGCCCTCGCTCCATGCGTAGGCCGCGATACAGGCAGTCACCAGCCGGTGCAGGTCGTCACTCACCGCGATCTCCCCGGCCCCGGCGCGGGAGTTGAGCCGGTTGAGTTCGCTGTTCGGACGGAACCGCGACCAGCACGCCTCAAGCAGTTGCACCCGCAGCACGGCCAGGTCGGCGAGGCGGTCGGCCGCGGCACCGGGCGCCCAGACGATGACGTGCAGATTACTGCCCATGGCCGGTGTCCGCCGCTGCGCCCGCCGCATCGTCAACTGCTGTAGGTCGAGGTGTCGCGCTCGAGGCGAGTCGGGGTACCGGTCGAACCCGGCGGCCGGGTCTCCTCGGCGATCCGCCGAACCACCTCGAGGTCGGCGTCCCGGCCTAGGGCCAACTCGGCGGCGACCCGGCGCAGTTCGCGGCGGTAGGCCTGAAGTCGGGCCGCCTCGGCGGTGAGCTGTTCGGCGTAGGAATCCAGTTCGGCCCGCTGGCTCCCGTCCTGACCGGTCCGGGAGTTCTCCGCGGCGCGCACCGCGATCAGGCCGGTCAGACCGACGCAGGCTCCCAGCGCCAGGGCGGTCGCGATCCAGCCGTCAGCGCGCCGACGCGCTCGGGACATCGAGCTCTCCTTTTTCCACGCCATATCCCATCGTCCGTGTGGGCGGCAGCGAGGGCAAGGTGACGCCGATAATGGACCGATGAGCACAGCACCGGGACTCATCGCTGCCGCTTGCGCTGTGGTTGTGCTGGCGTCCGGCGGCTGCGCGAACCGGACCGGGCCCGGGCAGGACGCCGGGACTCCGTCCGTCCCGGCCGGCGCCGCCCCGCCGTGGAGCCACGACAGCATGCGGTTCCTGGGCCCCGCCGACGAGCTGGGCGATGCCGAGCTGCTCGACGCGATGAGCCGGCGCGGGTCGGTGCGGGATCTGTCCGCGGAGCCGATCAGCGACCGTGAACTCGCCGCGCTGCTGTGGGCGGCCCAGGGGGTATCGACCCCGTCGGGCGCGCGCACCGTGCCCTCGGCCGGCGCGCTGTACCCGCTGGAGACCTATGTGGTCACCCCCGCCGAGGTGCTGCGGTACCTTCCGGCCACCGCCTCGGTGGAGGTGCGCGAGGACCCGCAGGCCAAGGAGCTCGTCACCACGGCGATCGCCGGGGCGACTGTGTCGAAGGCATACGCCATCGTGGTGATCACCGGGGTACCTGCCCGCATCACCGGAAAATACGCTGACCGCGGGATCCGCTATATGTGGATGGAGGCCGGGCACGCCGCGCAGAACCTGCTGCTGGCCGCCGCAGCGATGGGCCTTGGAGCCGTGCCGATCGGGGCCTTCGATGACGCCGGGGTCAGCCAGGCTTTGACCCTGTCGGACAACGAGATTCCGCTCTATCTCATCCCGGTCGGGCGCATTCAGGGATAACGGCTGTCCAGCGTGATGCGGTGAGTCCTGGTGTCGAGGGGTGCCAGTTGACCCGCCTCCCGTTAATCCGGCCGTCATAAAGGGAAACTGCGCGGAAACCTGACCGCCCTACTGTCTGACCGTCACGTCGTGGTGACGGCGATCGCTCATTACGTCCCGCCAGCGAGCGAGCACGGCAGCTCACGAAATCGAAAGGCCCCTGATGCGAGTTACTCGGCGCCGCGTTGCACCTCGAGCGGCACTCGTTGCCGGCAGTGTGTTCTTCGCAACCAGCCTCGTTCTGACCGGTTGTGGCAGTAAGGCCACCAATACTGATGTCGCCCAGACTGATTCGTGCGTAGACACCACCGGATCCAAGATCAAGGTCGGATCGCTGAACTCGCTGTCGGGCACGATGGCGATCTCGGAGGTCACCGTTCGCGATGCGATCCGGCTGGCGGTAGAGCAGATCAACTCGTCCGGCGGCGTGCTCGGTAAGCAGATCGAGCTGGTTGGCGAGGACGGCGCCTCGGAGCCGACGGTCTTCGCCGAGAAGGCACAGAAGCTGATCAAGGACGATTGTGTGGCCGCCACCTTCGGCGGTTGGACCTCGTCAAGCCGCAAGGCGATGCTGCCGGTGTTCGAGAGCAACAACGCGCTGCTCTACTACCCGGTCCAGTACGAGGGCCTGGAGTCGAGCAAGAACATCTTCTACACCGGAGCCACCACCAATCAGCAGATCGTGCCGGCACTGGACTACCTCAAGCAGCAGGGAATCAAGTCGCTGTACCTGGTGGGAAGCGACTACGTATTCCCGCAGACCGCCAACCGCATCATCAAGGCCTACGCCGAGGCCAACGGCATCGAGATCAAGGGCGAGGACTACACCCCGCTGGGCTCGACAGACTTCTCAACGATCGTCAACAAGATCCGTACAGCGGACGCCGATGCGGTGTTCAACACGCTCAACGGCGACTCGAATGTGGCCTTCTTCCGGGAGTACAAGAACGTCGGTCTGACCGCTGCGGACATGCCGGTGGTGTCGGTGTCGATCGCGGAGGAGGAGGTTGGCGGCATCGGTGTGCAGAACATCGACGGCCAGCTGACCGCGTGGAACTACTACCAGACCGTCGACAACCCGGTGAACAAGGCGTTCGTGGCCGCCTATAAGGCGAAATACGGTGAGAACAAGCCGACCTCCGATCCGATGGAGGCCGCCTACGTCTCGGTCTACCTGTGGAAGAACACCGTCGAAAAGGCCAAGTCGTTCGACGTCAAGGCGATCCAGGACAACGCCGGCGGCGTCACCTTCGATGCCCCCGAGGGCCTGGTGACGATCGACGGAGAGAACAACCACATCACCAAGACGGCGCGAATCGGTGAAATCCGTTCCGATGGGCTGATTTACACCATCTGGGAGTCTCCCGGCCCGATCGAGCCGGATCCGTACCTGAAGTCCTATCCGTGGGCTGCCGGACTGTCAGGCTGAGGCGGCTTTGGACGTCCTGATCGGTCAGCTGACGACGGGACTGAGTCTCGGCTCGATTCTGCTGCTGGCGGCGCTGGGACTTGCCCTGACCTTCGGTCAGATGGGCGTCATCAACATGGCGCACGGTGAGTTCATCATGGCCGGCAGCTACACCGCGTACGTGGTCCAACAGGTGATCACCAATGCCGGTGTCTCGCTGATGGTCTCACTGGTCATCGGATTCCTGGTGGGCGGTCTGATGGGCGTGGTGCTGGAGGTTGCGCTGATCCAGCGGATGTACGACCGGCCGCTGGACACCCTGCTGGTGACATTCGGGGTCGGTTTGATCCTGCAGCAGGTGGCCCGCGACATCTTCGGCGCACCCGCGGTCAACGTCGTCGCACCGGAATGGCTGGCCGGCGGTGTGGAGATCCTCGGCGCGGTGGTCCCCAAGACCCGGATCTTCATCCTGGTGCTCGCTCTGGTGGCGGTCGCGGTGCTGGCCGCCGCACTCAAGTACAGCGTGATGGGCCGCCGGATCAGGGCCGTCGTACAGAACCGGGACCTCGCCGAAACCAGCGGCATCTCAAGTCGGCGAACCGATATCACCACGTTCTTCATCGGTTCGGGTCTGGCCGCCGTCGCCGGGGTCGCGTTGACCCTCATCGGTTCCACCAGTCCGACGATCGGAGGCAGCTATCTGATCGACGCCTTCCTGGTGGTCGTCGTCGGGGGTCTGGGGCAGATCAAGGGCACCGTCATCGCGGCGTTCACGCTCGGCTTCCTGAACTCGTTCATCGAATACAACACGACAGCCTCGTTGGCCAAGGTGATCGTCTTCGTGCTGATCGTGATCTTCCTGCAGGTACGCCCGCAGGGTCTGTTCACCGTCCGCACCAGGAGCCTCGCATGACGCCGCGGTCCGACCGCCTGCGCAGTTGGGGGGCATTCGCTGTCGCCGCCCTGCTGCTCTTCGGGCTGGCGCCGGCGTTGTTGTCCGACTTCCGGCTGAGCCTGCTCGCCAAATTCCTGTGCTTCGCGATCGTTGCCGTCGGCATCGGGCTGGCCTGGGGCCGTGGCGGCATGCTGGTTCTTGGCCAGGGCGTGTTCTTCGGCCTCGGTGGCTACATGATGGGAATGCACCTCAAGATCGCCGATGCGCAATTACGCGGGACTTCCGTGCCGGACTTCATGCAGATCGCCGGGATCAGCACGCTCCCGGGCTATTGGCAGCCGTTCGCCTCACCGGGATTCACCCTGGCGGCGATTGTGCTGGTGCCGGTGGCGATGGCGGTGGCACTGGGATTCGGCATGTTCAAACGCAAGGTCAAAGGGGCCTACTTCGCGATCCTGTCGCAGGCCCTGGCCGGCGCGCTCGCCATCTTCCTGGTCGGTCAGACCAGTCTCGGTGGCAGCAACGGTCTGAACAGCTTTCGGACCTTCTTCGGCTTCGCCCTCAACGATCCCGTCAACAGGCGGATGCTCTACTTCATCGCTGCGGCAACCCTTCTGATCGTGGTCCTCACCGCACGTCAGTTGATGAACAGCCGCTATGGCGAACTGCTTGTCGCGGTGCGCGACGGGGAGGAACGGGTCCGCTTCCTGGGCTACGATCCAGCCAACATCAAGGTCGTGGCGTACGCGGCGGCCGCACTGTTCGCCAGTGTCGCCGGGGCACTGTTCGCCCCCATCGTCGGGTTCATCGCCCCCTCGCAGGTAGGCATCCTGCCCTCGATCGCATTCCTGATCGGGGTGGCCATCGGCGGACGGACCACTCTGCTCGGCCCGGTGCTCGGTGCGATCGGGGTCGCCTGGGCGCAGACGCTGTTCTCCGAGCGGTTCCCTTCGGAGTGGATCTACGCCCAGGGCCTCCTGTTCATCATCGTGGTCGGATTCTTCCCGGCCGGTCTGGCAGGACTCGGTGCGCTACTGCAGTGGCGGCGGGCGAAGAACGTGGGCGCGCCATCGGATCCGGAGCCGCAGCCCGAACTGCCGAAGGTGGGGGCCGGCTCATGACGGATGTGGAAATCCCGATAGCAGGCGGCAACGCCGGGATGGGCAGTGAATACCTCGAAGTCCGGGGCCTCACCGTCGATTTCGACGGCTTCAAGGCGGTCACCGAGGTCGACCTCACATTGTTTCAGGGTGACCTGCGCTTCCTGATCGGTCCCAATGGGGCGGGCAAGACGACCGTCATCGACGCGATCACCGGATTGGTGCCCGCGGCCGGTTCGGTCAACAAATCCGGTGTGGAACTGCTGGGCAAGAAGGTCCACCAGATCGCCCGGCTCGGGGTGGGCCGCACCTTCCAGACCGCGAGTGTGTTCGAGCGGCTGACGGTTCTGCAGAATCTTGACATCGCCGCGGGTGCGGGACGGTCCTGGCGGACCCTGCTGAGGCGACGAAAGGGGGTGCCGCCGGCCATCGAGGAGGTGCTCGAGACGGTCGGTCTGACGGGGGCGGCAGACCGGGCGGCCGGTGTGCTGGCGCACGGCCAGCGGCAATGGCTGGAGATCGGCATGCTGCTGGTGCAGAACGCCGATGTTCTGTTGCTCGACGAGCCGGTCGCCGGGATGAGTGCAGAGGAACGTGAGGAGACCGGAAATCTGTTGCGGCGCATAGGGGCAAGCCGCACCGTCGTCGTCGTCGAGCATGACATGGACTTCATGCGGGCCTTCGCCACCTCGGTGACAGTGCTGGCCCGCGGACAGGTCATCGCCGAGGGGTCGGTCGCCGAGGTTCAGGCGAACCCGAAGGTACAGGAGGTCTACCTGGGTTCGGTGACGGCGGCGGCCCCGGACATGAAAGCTGGCGAGCAGTGCTGCAACTGATCGACGTGAAGACAGGCTACGGGCGCTCGGAGGTCATCCACGGGGTCAGTGTGGAGGTTCCCTCCGACGGCGTCGCCGCCGTGATGGGACACAACGGCGCAGGAAAGACCACGCTGCTCCGGGCCGCGGTGGGCCTGCTGAAATGTTCAGCAGGCTCGGTGCTGCTGGACGGCCGGGACCTGACCAGGCTTCGGCCCAGTGCACGGGTGGCGGCCGGCCTGGCCTATGTGCCCCAGGGGCAGCAGTCATTCGGTCAGCTGACGACCGCGGAGAATCTGCAGGTGGTGGCTGACGGTCGGAAAAACGGCCAGCAGCTGATCGACGAGCAGCTGGATCTCTTTCCTGCGCTCAAGGAGTTGCTGCCGCGACGGGCCGGGCTGTTGTCGGGCGGTCAGCGCCAGCAGTTGGCGATCGCCCGGGCCTTGATCACCGGGCCGAAGATCCTGATCCTCGACGAACCGACCGAGGGGATCCAGCCTTCGGTGGTCGCCGAGATCGAGGCGACGATCACCGCGCTGACGCGCCGCGGAGGTCTCGGGGTGCTGCTCGTGGAGCAGCACATCGGTTTCGCGCTGGGCGCGGCCCAGGTGTACTACGTGCTGGAGTCCGGTCGGATCACCTCCAGCGGAGCCGCGGGATCTGCCGCGGAGTCCGATGTCCGTGCCGCGATGGCAATCTAGGCCGGGTTCGAGCTGTCGCGATATGGAACTTCCCCGACCTGACGCCCGCCCGGCGCCGTGGCAGGATCGTGCGGCATGCGTCTGACACCGCACGAGACCGAACGTCTGATGATCTCCTATGCCGCCGATCTGGCCCGCCGCCGGCGGGCTCGCGGCCTGAAGCTGAATTATCCCGAGACGATAGCGATCATCACCGATCACATCCTCGAGGGCGCCCGCGACGGCCGCAGTGTGGCTGACCTGATGGTCAGCGGGCGCGAGGTACTCACCCGCGACGATGTGATGGACGGGGTTCCCGACATGCTCAGCGAGGTCGCCGCGGAGGCCACCTTCCCGGATGGCACCAAGTTGGTCACCGTCCACCATCCGATCCCATGATGAACGACGGTCCCATGATGAACGACAGGGTGATTCCCGGAGAGATCCTGCTGGGCGACGGCCCGATCGAACTCAATGCCGGCCCGGCCCGGCTCGAACTGGACATCGTCAACACGGGGGACCGCCCGGTGCAGGTCGGCAGCCATGTCCATCTCCCGCAGGCCAATAGGGCGCTGGTCTTCGACCGGGCTGCGGCGCGGGGCTACCGGTTCGATATTCCGGCCGGTACCGCGGTTCGATTCGAACCCGGTCTGGCCCAACGGGTCCTGTTGGTTCCGTTGGGCGGCTCGCGTGAAGTCCACGGCCTGAGTCTGGATCCACCCGGACGGCTGGACGGCTGATGGCGGAGCTCTCCCGCGCCCGTTACGCCGCCCTGTACGGCCCGACCACCGGTGACCGGATCCGCCTGGCCGACACCGATCTGATCATCGAGATCACCGACGACCTGTGCGGCGGACCGGGACGGGCCGGTGACGAAGCGGTGTTCGGAGGCGGCAAGGTACTGCGCGAGTCCATGGGACAAGGCCGGGCCACCCGCGCCGACGGTGCGCCTGACACCGTCATCACCGGAGCGGTGATCATTGATCACTGGGGAATCATCAAGGCCGACATCGGTATTCGTGATGGCCGGATATGTGCCATCGGCAAGGCGGGTAACCCGGACATCATGACCGGTGTGCATCCGGATCTGGTGGTCGGTCCGTCCACGGAGGTGATCGCGGGCAACGGCCGGATCCTCACCGCGGGTGCCATCGATTGCCACGTCCATCTGATCTGCCCGCAGATCATGACCGAGTCGCTCGGCTCCGGCGTCACCACGATCGTCGGAGGTGGCACCGGGCCGGCCGAGGGGAGCCAGGCCACCACGGTCACGCCCGGGTCCTGGCATCTGAGCCGGATGCTGGAGGCACTCGACGGCTGGCCGATGAACATCGCGCTGCTGGGCAAGGGCAACACCGTCAGCGCAGAGGCGATGTGGGAGCAATTGCGCGGCGGCGCTGCAGGTTTCAAGCTCCATGAGGACTGGGGGTCGACGCCGGCGGCCATCGACGCCTGTCTGACGGTGGCCGACGCCGCGGGCGTCCAGGTGGCGCTGCACTCCGACACCCTCAACGAGGCCGGTTTCGTCGAGGACACCCTGGGAGCCATCGCGGGCCGGTCGATACACGCCTACCACACCGAGGGGGCAGGCGGCGGGCACGCTCCCGACATCATCAGGGTCGCCGCGGAGTCCCACGTCCTGCCCAGCTCCACCAATCCGACCCGGCCGCATACCGTCAACACCCTCGACGAACACCTCGACATGCTGATGGTGTGCCACCATCTCAACCCCGCGGTGCCCGAGGACCTCGCCTTCGCGGAGAGCCGGATCCGGCCCTCGACGATGGCGGCCGAGGACCTGCTGCACGACCTCGGGGCCATCTCGATGATCGGCAGTGATTCCCAGGCGATGGGCCGCGCCGGTGAAGTGGTACTTCGGACCTGGCAGACCGCCCATGTGATGAAACGCCGCCGCGGCGCACTGGAGGGTGATCCGTCGGGCTCCCGCGGATCGGACAACAACCGGGTCCGGCGCTATGTCGCCAAGTACACGATCTGCCCGGCCGTTGCCCACGGGCTCGACCACGAGGTCGGGTCGGTCGAGGTCGGCAAGCTCGCCGATCTTGTGTTGTGGGAACCGGCGTTCTTCGGTGTCCGACCGCATGTGGTGCTCAAGGGCGGCATGATCGCCTGGGCGGCGATGGGCGACGCCAATGCCTCGATCCCGACTCCGCAGCCGGTGCTGCCCCGGCCGATGTTCGGCGCCGCGGCGGTGAGTGCTGCGGCGACCTCGGTGCACTTCGTCGCACCACAGGCCATCGGCGACAACCTCGCCGATCGGCTGAAGGTCAATCGGCGGCTGGTCCCGGTCGGCAACGTCCGCGCGATCGGCAAGGCGCAGATGCCGCTCAACGACGCCCAGCCGCGCATCGAGGTCGACCCCGACACCTTCACCGTGCGTATCGACGGCGAGGTCTGGCAGGAGCAGCCCGCGACCGAACTGCCGATGGCCCAGCGATATTTCCTGTTCTGACGGGTATCGCTGATGTCGTCGCTGGTCACCTTGCTCACCCTTGCCGACTCCCGGCTGCCGACCGGAGGGCACGTCCATTCCGGCGGCGTGGAGGAGGCGGGCACGTCGCTGATGGTCACCGATCTCGCGACCCTGGAGGCGTACCTGCGCCGTCGTTTCCGCACGACCGCGTTGGTCAGCGCCTCGATCGCCGCGGCCGTGCACCGGGGTGCGTTGGGCATCCTGTCGGCAGAAGCCGAAGCCGATGCCCGAACCCCCGCGCCGGCGGCCCGTGAGGCGTCGCGCGCGCAGGGCCGCGGGCTGCTGCGGCTGGCACGCAAGGTCTGGCCGGATCCGGATTGGCAGGAACTGGGC
>JBFYOR010000265.1:0-5794 GCA_041303695.1 Mycobacterium sp.
CGACTTCGAGCGGCTCCGCCAGGAGTTGGCCGGACCGGGCGGCACTGCGCCCGGGCAGTCGAGCAACGGTTTCGACGAGCCTCATGACGACGAGGACGACTGGCGGCCCTGAGCGACCGGTTCGGCCGCCCCACCTATCTCAGAACCGGGGGTGCTGGCCCACCAGTGTGGCCCTCGGGCCGTCCTTGGCCTTGTCGATACCGCCCAGGACCCAGCTGTTGAGGTGACGGGCGGTCAGCACCGCCAGTGCCCGGTCGGTGTCCTCCGGAGCGACGATGGCGACCATGCCGACGCCCATGTTGAACGTCTTCTCCATCTCGGCACGTTCAACCCGGCCGCGCTGAGCGATCAGCCCGAATACCGGGGCCGGCGTCCAGCTGCCACGGTCGATCTCAGCGACCAGACCGTTCGGGATGACCCTTTCCAGGTTGCCCGCCAGCCCGCCACCGGTGACGTGACAGAAGGTGCGGACCTGGGTTTCGGCGATCAGCGCCAGGCAATCCTTGGCGTAGATGCGGGTTGGCTCGAGCAACTCCTCGCCGAGGGTTCGGCCGAACTCCTCGACGTGGCCGGCCAGGTCCATCCGGTCGATCTCCAACAGGACCTTGCGGGCCAGTGAGTAGCCGTTGGAGTGCAGTCCGGAGGACCCCATGGCGATGATCACGTCGCCGGGACGAACCCGGTCGGGCCCCAGCACGTCGTCGGCCTCGACGATGCCGACGCCGGTCGCGGAGATGTCGTAGTGATCGGGTTCCATCAAACCGGGGTGTTCGGCGGTCTCACCGCCGAGCAGCGCGCAACCCGCGATGACGCATCCCTCGGCGATACCGGAGACGATGGCGCTGACCCGCTCGGGAACGGTGCGACCGACCGCGATGTAGTCCTGCAGGAAAAGCGGCTCGGCACCGCAGACGACGAGATCGTCGACCACCATCGCGACCAGGTCCAGTCCGACCGTGTCGTGTTTGTCCATGGCCTGGGCGACGGCAAGTTTGGTGCCGACCCCGTCGGTGGAGGCGGCCAGCACCGGTTCCCGGTAACCCCCGCGCAGTGCGAACAGCCCGGCGAATCCGCCGAGTCCGCCGCGGACCTCCGGCCGGGTGGCCCGCATGGCCAATGGCTTGAACAGCTCGACGGCGCGGTCGCCGGCCTCGATATCGACTCCGGCGGACGCATAGGAGACGCGGGCATCCTCCGCACCCTCGTGACTCGTCGACTCCCCGGACATCGGCGATAAGGCTACCGGTCGCCGATCAGCCGACGTAGCGGGTCAGCCACTCGGTGAGCGGCACACCCGCCCGCAGGGTGCTGACCACACGGTCTTTGGCCTTGGCGGTACCCAGCCACGCCCCGGTCGGCCAGGTTTTCATCATGGCGATGCCCTTGTGCCGCAGCAGGTCGATCCGGGGGTGGTCCTTCGGCACTCCGCGGGGTGCGGTCTTGAGCACCTCGTGGGCCATCGTCTGGTAGCCGGCCGTGTGCAGGTCGGCGACGATCCGGGCCAGCTCGGCGCCGGACTTCTCCCGATCCACAGCGCTCCGGTACCGCTGGAGTGCCGCCGGGTCGGGCATGTAGAGCCCGCCCCCGGCGGACAGCCCGTCGGCAGAGAACGACACGTAACCCCCTCCCGGTCCCCGTCCAAACGTCGCCGCGCAGTTGGTCTTGTACGGCGACTTGTCGGAGCTGAACCGGACATCACGGTACGGCCGGAACAGCTTGCCGGAGCCGAACTCGTCGGCGAGTTCAGCCAGCAACTGCTCCATCGGGGCCCGCACGCACCGCTCGTAGATGTCCTTGTGGTCCTGCCAGTAGACCTTCGAGTTGTCGGCCTGCAGACCCTCGTAGAATTCGACGGCCTCGATCGGCCACCCGCGAAACGCCATGGTTCCCATTGTGAACCCGGACTCCGCTCAGCGGGCGTCGTGGGTGATCCGGCCGTCCATCATCGTCAGCACGACCGGCACCGCGTGGATCTCGTGCGGGTCGACGCGAAACAGGTCGGCGCCCAGCACCGTCAGATCCGCGGCCCGACCTACGGAGAGGACGCCGGTCCGGCGCTCCAGGCGAAGTTGGAACGCGCCGTTGGCCGTGTAGCCGCGCAGCGCGTCATGCAGGCCGATTCGCTGGCGGGCCACCAGCGGAACATCGTCGGGGTATCCGGGTCGCTGACGGGTGAGCAGCGCCTCGATCTGAATCAGCGGCGGACCCTCATGGATGTCAACGCCCGGGATATCGCTGCCGTAGGTCACCACGGCCCCGGAGCGCACCAGATCGCCGTAGGGGAAGAGTCGCTGCTCGACCCGTTGCGCACCCAGCATCGAGGTGTAGATGTCGATGTACTGGCCGTTGTAGTCGGTGCCCCACAGCGGCGTGCAGTTGGCGATGATGCCCAATTGGGCGTAGCGGCGGATGTCGGCAGGGTCGACCATCGAGTTATGCGCAAGTACATGGCGCCTGCCCTCCTGCCCGCGGCGGCGCATAACCCGTTCGTAGGCGTCCAGCACCACCCGGGCGGAGCCGTCGGCGTCGATATGGATGTGCATGTCGAATCCGGCGGCCGCCGTGGCTTCGATCTGCGCTTCGATCTGGCCCGGCGGAAATGTCATGGCGCCCAGATCATCTGACGCATGCCCGCAGCACGGGGAGAGCATCAGCGCCCCACCGCTCATGAAGGTGCCGTCCGCCCACATCTTGCAGGTGTTGATCTGTACGTGCTCGGAGCGAAGTTCGCCGTGCCACGCCCTCAGGTGATCGACGATGTCCGCCGGGTCGTCGTTGGGGGTGCGCGTCCAGTACGACCCGACCACTCGCAGGGGCAGGGTGCCCGCCTCGTCCTGGTCGATGAGGTCCTCGTAGATCCAGCGTGCGTCCGCGCTAGTCGGGCCTGCGGCGGCGCCGGCCTCGAAGTAGGCGGTCAGTCCCCACGAGGGAGCCACTTGCAACGTGAGTTCCTGCGCGGTGCGCACATTGGCCACTGAGAACAGGCCCTGCGCGATGATGATCGGCATATACGACGCGGCCTCGACGGCGTGACCGGTTGGGGTGCCGTCGGGGTCGCGCACCCAGTACTGGGCTCCGGGGTCGGGGTCGGGGGTAACCGGTCCGATACCGGCGTCACGCATCGCCGCCGTGTTGAACCAGACGTCGTGGGCGTCGGCGGAGAAGAGATACATGGGCCGGTCGCCGGTGATCTCGTCGAGCCACTCCCGGCGCGGGGAGCGCTCCTCGAAGGAGTCCGGCATCCAGGCGTACCCGCGCAGAGGCGCATCCGGCGGCTGCGCGGCAACCCACTCTCGGACGGTGGCCAGCACCGCCTCACGCCCGACCAGTCCGGAGAGGTTGACGCCCAGCTTGGCCACTGCCATTGAGGCAAGGTGGTTGTGGGCGTCGATGAACCCGGGCAGACACATCCGCCCATCGAGATCGATCAGGTGGGTTGCGCCGTCGACGAAGTCGTCCGCGCGGTCGCGGGTCCCGACGTGAACCAGATCGCGGCCGCGCACCACCACTGCCTGGGCCCAGGGCTGCGCCGGATCCCCCGTCCAGATCGGACCGCCCGCCAACAGGTAGGAATCGCTCACCCTGGAACGCTAACCCGGCCGGGTCCACCGCCCTACCGGGTTCCGGCTGTGACACCCTGAGAGCAGCCGCGGCCCGCCGATTTCCTGACACCGCTGTGACGGATACCGCGCACCGGCTGCGGGATACCGCACCCGGTGGGTTCAATGAAGATGCGGCAACGATGGGAGATGCGGGTGGGCGCTGAACGGTGTCTGGTGACCGGCGCCACGGGGTACATCGGCGGGCGGCTGGTGCCGCGACTGCTCGACAGCGGCTTCGAGGTGCGGGCACTGGCCCGCAACCCCGACAAGCTGGCTACTGTGCCGTGGCGCAAACGCATCGAGGTGGTGCGCGGCGATCTCGGCGATCCCGCCTCGCTGGAGGCCGCCTTCGCCGACGTCGACGTCGTCTACTACCTCGTGCACTCGATGGGATTCGAGAAGGATTTCGCCACTGAGGAGCGGCGCGCGGCGCAGAACGTGGTCAGCGCGGCCCGCAAGGCAGGCGTTCGCCGCATCGTCTACCTCAGCGGCTTGCACCCTGAAGGCACCGAACTGTCCACCCACCTGTCCTCGCGCACCACCGTCGGCGAAATCCTGATCGCCTCGGGCATCGAAACCATCGTGCTGCAGGCCGGCGTCGTGGTGGGCTCCGGCTCGGCCTCCTTCGAGATGATCCGACATCTCACCGACCGGTTGCCGGTGATGACCACCCCCAAATGGGTGCACAACAAGATCCAGCCCATCGCCATCCGCGACGTGCTGCACTACCTGGTCGCCGCAGCCACCTGCCCGGTGCCGGAGTCGCGGACCTGGGACATCGGCGGGCCGGACATTCTGGAGTACGGCGAGATGATGCAGATCTACGCCGAGGTCGCCGGACTGCGGCCGCGCCGCATTCTGGTGCTGCCGGTGCTCACCCCGCGGATCGCCGCGCTGTGGGTCGGACTGGTGACCCCGATCCCATCCGGACTGGCCCGCCCCCTGGTGGAGTCCCTGCACTGCGACGCCGTGATGGCCAACCACGACATCGACACGATCATCGCACCGCCCGAGGGTGGCCTGACGCCCTACAAGCGGTCGGTGTCACTGGCGCTGGCCCGCATCGCCCGGGGCGAGATCGAGACCACCTGGAACACCGGGACCGCCGCGCTGGCGCCCAGTGATCCGGAGTGGGCCGGCGAGGTGGTCTACACCGACACCCGATCCCGGCACATCCCGGCGAGCCCGGAGCGGCTGTGGAAGGCCGTCGAGAGCAGCGTGCCGGATCACTGGCAGGTCGAGGAGCGTGAACTCGGCCGGGTGCTCAAGCTGCGCGCCGACCGGCGCGGCCCGGGCGAACGGTGGCTGGAGATGCGAATCACCCCGGAGGGCAACGGAAGTCGATACGAGCAACGGGCCATCTTTTATCCGCGTGGCTTGTTCGGCCGGGTGTACTGGTACGCCGGGCGCCCCCTGCAGGCGGTAGCGCTGGACCGTCGGGTCCGGCGGGTGACGTCGGCGGTCCGGGGCTGAGCTCGTCGGTCAGGGCCTGCTGAGCGCCGAGACGTTGTCATTGTCGGCCTGAACCGCGGCCAGCATGTTCTCCACCACGTTCTTCCCGAGCGCATTGGCGCTGGGCAGCTCGATCGGGTAGTTGCCGTCGAAGCATGCGCAGCACAGCCTGCTGGCCGGCTGTTCGGTGGCCGCGATCATCTCGTGCTGGGAGATGTAGGACAGGGTGTCGGCGCCGATCGCCTGGCGGACCGCTTCGAGCATCTCGCCGTCCTCGGTCTGGGTGCCCGGGGCGTTGGCGATCAGTTCGGCCGGGGTGGCGAAATCGATGCCGTAGAAACAGGGCCACTTCACCGGCGGGGATGCGATCCGCACATGGACCTCGACTGCGCCGGCCTCGCGCAGCATCCGGATCAGGGCGCGCTGGGTGTTGCCGCGCACGATCGAGTCGTCGACGACGATCAGGCGCTTACCGCGGATGACCTCTTTGAGCGGGTTGAGCTTCAGCCGGATGCCGAGCTGGCGGATGGTCTGCGACGGCTGGATGAACGTGCGCCCCACGTAGGCGTTCTTCATCAGGCCCTGTCCGAACGGGATTCCGGATTCCAGCGCGTAACCCACCGCGGCGGGCGTGCCGGACTCCGGCACACCGATCACCAGGTCGGCGTCCACCGGCTTCTCCCGGGCCAACCGCCGGCCGATGTCCACCCGGGTGGCGTGCACCGAGCGCCCGGCGATGA
>JBFYOR010000266.1:0-6782 GCA_041303695.1 Mycobacterium sp.
ACGGCGCAGAGCGACGCGGACTCGGCCAGCGCCGATCCGTCCGGACAGTGGTACGCCCTCACCTGGCTCTGGCAGGCCGGCACCGTCTACCAGCGCGTCACCGTGGTGGTCAACCAGGACTTGAGTGCGGCAATCCCCCCGCCGGCACCGCGACCGATCGGTTGGACCAACACCCTGCTCGAACCCATGCTGTGGCTGAGCCGTCAGCAACCGGCGCCGACCGGGGTCGTCCCCAAGCGGGTGGTCCGCGCCGCCGACGACGTGGCACGGCAGATCCTTGCAGCCGGAGGCGGCCGGTGACCGCACCGGTCGCCGGGCAGTACAGCCGACTGCTTCCCGACCATCTCTCGGCGCGCACGGCCCTGAGCCGTACCACCAAAGCTCTCGTCGTGGTGTTGGCGGCCGTCGCCGGCGGCGCGCTCGTGATGTTTCCGGCCCAGCTGCTGCCCGTCATAGGCGGTGTCGTGACATTCGTCTACCTCGCCTCGACCATCGACCGGTATGTCCTGATGATCAGCGGACTGAACCACCCGGCCCTGGTCGAGATCAGCGATGAGCAGGCCCGCGCCATACCGGATGACGAGTTGCCCGTCTACACGGTGCTACTGCCGGTGTACGACGAGCCGTCCATCATCGAGAACCTCGTCAACGGGGTGTGCCGGATCGACTATCCGCGTGAGCGTCTCGAGTTGCTCCTGCTGATCGAAGACGATGACGAGGCCACCCAGCAGGCCCTGGCTTCCGCGCATCTTCGGGACGTACGGGTGGTGATCGTGCCGCACAGCCTGCCCAAGACCAAACCCAAAGCCTGCAACTACGGCATGTCGCTGCCGGACCTCCGCGGCGAATACCTGACCATCTACGACGCCGAGGACATCCCCGAACCCCTGCAACTGCGCCGCGCCGTGGCGGCCTTTCGCGCCGCGCCCGCCGACGTCGGCTGCCTACAGGCGCAACTGGGCTATTTCAATGAACAGCAGAACCTGCTCACCCGCTGGTTCGCGATGGAGTACGCCCAGTGGTTCAGCGTGATCCTGCCCGCCATCGAACGGGCTCGATGCGTGGTTCCACTCGGCGGCACGAGCAACCACATCTCGGTCGCGGTGTGGCGCGAAGTCGGCGGTTGGGATGAGTACAACGTCACCGAGGACGCCGACCTCGGGGCGCGCCTGGCCGCCCACGGCTACCGGACCCAGATCCTGGACTCGGTGACCCTGGAGGAGGCCAACTCCGACATGGTGAACTGGATCCGCCAACGCTCGCGTTGGTATAAGGGCTACCTGCAGACGATGATCGTGCATCTGCGCCACCCGATCGAGTTCCGCCGCAAAGTCGGCACCAAGGCGGCGTTGCGTTTCCTCAACATGACCGGCGGCATCCCGGCAACCGCTGTCATCAACATCATGTTCGGCCTACTGCTGCTGGCCTGGACCAGTGGCCGGCCATCCCTGATCACCATGCTCTTCCCGCCGATCGCCTATTACGCCTGCCTGGTGCTGTTCCTGGTCGGCACACCCTTTGCCGTCTACACGGCCTTCGTGCTGGTGCAGGCCACCGGAAAGCCCCACCTGTGGTGGGCCGCGCTGCTGTCCCCGCTGTACTGGCTGCTGCAGTCCCTTGCAGCGGTGAAGGCGTTCTACCAGTTGGTGTTCCGGCCTTTCCACTGGGAGAAAACCGTGCACGGCCTCGGCCACCCGGCGCCCGGATCCGCCGCCGAGACGACAACGGCCCGATGAGCGGCGGGTGGATTCTCCGCGCGGTCGCGGTGTTGTGTCTTGTGCTTCCGTTGGCCAATCCAGTCGTCGGGTGGGCCGAACCGGCCAGCCCGCCCGGGCCTGCCGAAGGTGAGATCGAATCGGCAGGCACCGCACCTGCCGTCCCCTGGCGACAGTTCGGCCGGGCCGAGAGCCTCGAACTGCGAGGCCCGAATGTGGAGAACACGGTCCAATTCCCGCTTCCCCCGGGAGTCTCGGCCGCGAGTGTGTCCGGTCGGATCGGCTCCGCGGTGAATCTCGCCGCCGGCCGGATCGACGTCCTCGACGGCCGGGGCAGCGCGCTGGGCAGCATTCCCGTTCCGGTGGACGCCACCACTGCCCCGTTCACCCTGGACACCTCGCGCGCCTGGATCGATAACGGGTTGTTGACCCTCAACTTCGTTCTGCGCGCGGCCAATCCGCCCACCGACACCTGCGAGCCCACACCCTCGGTAGTCCTGAAAGGACTGGCTACAACCTTGGCCGGCCGCCCGCCGAACCCCACGACGGTGGCCGACTTCCTACCGGCCCGCCTCGATGCGGTAACCATCTGGACCGGGCCTGAGCCCTCAGCCGATCAGCAGCAGGCCGCACTGACCCTCACCGCAATGCTGACCCGCAGTTACCGGCCGATCCCGGTTCGTATCGATGTCGACACCTCGGCCCGCATCCCGGCAGGCGATACCGCGGGTAGGCGAGTCATCACGATCAGCGACACTGAGCGAAGCGGTATCGAAGTCGTGAAAGCCGGAACCCCACAAGCTGTCCTGGCCATTACCGGTCGCGGTGCTGAGTTATCGGATCAGGTCGCCCTGTTCATCGACCAGCGACTGGAGCTGGCCCAGAGCCGTTCGGCCACAGTCGATTCGGCGGACGATCTGCTGACTCCGACGAGCACCATCATGACCTTCGAGCAGCTGGGCATCGCGGCCTCGCCCTCCTTCACCGGCGCGACCACGGTCTATGCCGGTTTCGACGGGGCGGCCTTCGCGGTCGGCCCCATCGAGAAGGCGAAGGTCGACCTGCGCGCCCGGTACACCCCTACCGCGGACGACGAAGCCTCGATCCTGGTGCGTTCCGGCGCCTATGTGCTGGCAACCCAGCGCCTCAACCAATCCGGCAGCCTGGACATGACGTTCGAGATACCGCCGCAGGCCATCAGCTCCGATATCGGAATGGCGCTCGAACTGCAGTACTTTCCCGGTGGCGGTAACGCCGGTGGCTGCGCTCCACTCAATGACCGGATGACGTTTGCGGTCGATCCGCGGTCCACCGTCGAAGTGACACCGGAATCCGCCGGCCCCGGCGGATTCCGAACGCTTCCCGCGGCGTTCACGCCTGAGTTCGGGGTAGCCGTCGATCGTCCCGAATTGATCCGCTACGCGGTGCAGACGATCAATCTCATCAGCCAGCGCACCGCGACCCTGATGCGACCGCAGGTGGTCAGCCTCGCCGACGGCGCCGCGTCCGGGACCGCGCTGCTGGCCGTGACCGGCGGAGAGGGCGGCCTGGCACGAATCGGGATGCGGCCGCCGGTCGCGGTGGACGGCAGTGGGACTGTTGAAGTCGACGGCGCAGCCGATACCGGCGCAAGCCTCGACGGCCCGATCGCCCTGGTGCAGTCCTTCACCCAGAACGAGCGCGCGGTGCTCTCGATCGACGTCCCCGGCCGTGCGGAACTTGCGGACAAGAACATGGACTACATTCGCCGGCTGGACAACGGGTGGTCCTCGCTGACCGGGGACGTGGTCGCCACCGGTGCCGCCGGAGACACCGTCACCCTCACCGTCCGCGCCGAACAGCAGATGGGCGATCGGGCGGATGACAGGGCCGGCTGGAAGTGGTCCGCGGTGGCCACGGTGGCGGTCGGCGCCGTGGCCGCCGCGGCGGCGGTTCGCGGGCTGATCGTTCGACGGCGCCGAAACCGGGGCTGACGCGGATGACCGCCGTTCTGGAGGATTCCACCGCGGCCCGGGGTGACGAAGCCGCGGACCGCGCACCGAACCCGAGGCGCGGAGCGTCGCTGTGGTTGTTCGCGATTCTGTTCGTCTGCTACACGGTGGTCGGCTGTGTGCTGATCCTGCGCTACAACATCGTCGAGGGCGACGGGATCAGCCGCGTCGCGAACGCCGGATACGCACTGTGGAGCAAGGATCCGCACCTGTCCGCAATGGGGTTCGTGTGGGGTCCGCTGCCGAGCCTGGTCGAGTTGCCGGTGCTGCAGTTCAGCGCCTGGTGGCCGGAACTGCGCACCCGCGGGCTGGCCGGGGTCGTGCAAAGCGCCGCGTTCACGGCGGGCTGTGCGGTAATCATCCGGCTGATTGCCGTGGACCGGTCGGTCGGCGTCCGGTGGCGCTGGGTGGCGGTCGGATGCTTCGCGCTGAATCCGATGATCGTCATCTACGCCGGGACCGGGATGAGCGAGTCGGCGATGTTGTTCTGCATCCTGTGGGCAGTTCGGTATCTGCTGCGCTGGCTCGATTCGCCGCGGGTCTTCGACCTGGCCTCAGTCGGTCTGGCACTGGCGGTGGGATACCTGGTGCGCTACGAGACGCTGATCGCGGCCGCCGGGGTGGCCGCCCTGGTCGTCGGGATGGTTTTCCTGCGCTCGCCGCGAGAGGAGCGGGTGGCCGCGAGCGCCCTGAATGCGTTGGTGGTGCTCTTCCCGATCGGGGTGGCGTTCGCGGTGTTCGCGGCCGCCGGCTGGATTATGACCGCGGAGGCCTTCGCGATCATCTCCTCCGACTACGGCAACGCCAGCCAGGTGCAGGTGGCTGCCGAGCGCGGCTTCAGCAATGTGTCCACCGACGGGGCTCTGCTCGCCCACCGGCTCACCAGCATCCAGCCGTTCATCGGGATAGCGATGATTCTGGCGGCGGCGCGGGCCGTATCAGCCCGCCGGATCGACCCACTGGTGCCGATCGGTGCCTTCGGCACGGTCCTGGCCTTCTCCGCCTGGGGGCAGTACACCGGATCGACGTTCGGCTGGTTCAGGTACTTCATGGCGGCGATCCCGATGGTCATCGTCATCGCGCTGGTCTTCTGGGCGCCAACCGACAGACCGGCCGACCGTAGACGCACGGACATCCGATGGGGACAGGCGGGTGCGGCACTGTTGGGCGCATCACTGCTGATCGGGATTCCGGTGACGGCGACATCGCTGCTGGATCCCGACATCAATAACGCCACGTCGCTGATCGGTGTGGCCTCCCTCGTCGATCCCGGGCGCTATCCACCGGAAGAGCGGTTCGACCGTCGCGTCGGCATGGACGACCGTCTGGCGGCCGCGTACCTTGATGCAAAGCAACTGCCGCGAGGTTCGGTATTGCTGGACACCTTCCAGACCTGGTGGCTGTGGCTGGCATCGGACAATCTCAAGCAGTTCGTCATCACCAGCGACTACGACTTCGTCTCCGCCGTGAATCGGCCGTGGGAGTCCGGTATCCGTCACATCGTGCTGACCAACCCGGACACCAACGTTGCCATGGATGCGATCACCCGGCGATATCCCACGCTCTGGGCGGACGGTGCCGGCATGGGGGAACTGGTGTTCGCCGCGCCAGGCCCGGACGGCCGCGAGCGCTACCGCATCTACCGTTTGGTCGAGCCGCCAGAGGAGGACGAGGAGTAACCGTGGGCCGCGCGGATCAGCCCAGTTTGCGCAGCCGGGGCGCGAGGTCGCGTTCGAAGAGTTCCAGGAACCGGCGCTGATCGTGACCGGGGGCATGGAAGACCAGATGGTTGAGGCCGTACTTGACGTAGGCGGCCACCTTCTCGACGGCCTCGTCGGGATCCGAGGACACGATCCAGCGCCGGGCCACCTGCTCGATCGGTAGTTCGTCGGCGAGGCGCTCCATCTCCATCGGATCCGACACGCTGTGCTTCTGCTCGGCCGTCAGTGACAGTGGCGCCCAGAACCGGCAGTTGTTCAGCGCGGCCTCCGGGTCGGTGTCGTAGGAGATCTTGATCTCGATCATCTTGTCGATCGCGTCGACGTCCCGATCGGCCGCAGCAGCCCCGTCCCGAACCGCCGGCATCAGCTTCTCGGTGTAGAGCTCCTCACCCTTGCCGGAGGTACAAATGAACCCGTCGCCGGCCCGCCCCGCGTACTTGGCCACCACCGGGCCGCCGGCGGCGATATAGACCGGCACGCCGCCGTCAGGAACGTCATAGAGGGTGGCACCCTTGAGGTGGTAGTACTCGCCGTCGAAATCAGTGCGCTCGCCGCGCCACAGTTCGCGCATCAGCCGCACCGATTCGCGCAGCCGGGCGAACCGCTCCTTGAAGTCCGGCCACTCGCCGGTGAACCCGGTGGCGATCTCGTTGAGCGCCTCTCCGGTGCCGACACCGAGGAACACCCGGCCCGGGTAGAGGCAGCCCATGGTCGCGAAGGCCTGGGCCATCACGGCAGGGTTGTACCGGAACGTCGGCGTCAGCACCGAGGTACCCAGGGTGATCCGCGTCGTGCGCTCCCCGACAGCCGTCAGCCAGGACAGCGCGAACGGCGCGTGCCCGCCCTCGTGTCGCCACGGCTGGAAGTGATCGCTCACCGACGCACTGTCCATCCCGTGCGCCTCGGCCAGCACACCCAACTCGACCAACTCGCGCGGGCCGAACTGCTCCGCCGACGCCTTATAACCCAATTTCAGTTCAGCCACACCATTGTTTCTACTCCAGGCCTGCCTACACTTCCGACATGGCCCCGGTGTTGACCGCCGTCACCGATCACGTCCACCTGGCCCAGACATCGCTGGTCAACTGGACAATCGTCAGCGACGGCACCGGTGTCCTGCTCATCGATGCCGGCTTTCCGGGCAGTCGTGACGATGTTCTGACATCACTGCGGGAACTGGGTTTCTCCCCCGGTGATCTCCGCGCGATCCTGCTGACCCACGCCCATATCGACCACCTCGGCACCGCGATCTGGTTCGCCAAGACCCACGACACACCGGTCTACTGCCATGCCGGAGAGGTGGGTCACGCCAAACGTGAGTATCTGCAACAGGTCTCGCCGGCGGCGCGTCAGGG
>JBFYOR010000267.1:0-3621 GCA_041303695.1 Mycobacterium sp.
GATGAGTCGGTGGCTCGGCAGCGCGGGCTTCAACCGTTCTGGGCGCGCGCCGCCGCCAGCAGCAGTCGGCGTTCGGCGGCGGCGACATTGCGCCGTGTCTGCGTCACCGCGTCCGGGGTCACCGAGATCGAGGTGATGCCCATCCGGACCAGATGCTCGGCGAAATCCGGTCGTATCGACGGGGCCTGACCGCACAGCGACGACGTGATGCCGAGGCGCCGGGCGGTACTCACCACCCGGCCGATCGCATCGAGCACCGCGGCGTCGGACTCGTCGTACAACTCCGCACACTGATCGGAGTCGCGGTCCACGCCGAGGACGAGTTGGGTCAGGTCGTTGCTTCCGATCGACACCCCGTCGATGCCGAGTCCGACGTACTCCGGCAGCCAGTACACCACCGAGGGCACCTCGGCCATCACCCACCGATGCAGACCGCGATGGCGACCCAGCGGGCTGGCGTCGACCAGTTCCAGGCACCGCTCGAGCTCCCAGCGGGTGCGCACGAACGGAATCATCAAGTGCAGGTTGGGGTTCTGCTCCCGGACCCGGGCCAGCGTCTGCAATTCGAGGTTGAACAGCTCGGGGTTGTCCACATAGCGGTAGCAGCCCCGGTAGCCGATCATCGGGTTGTGCTCTTCGGGCTCGAAGGCATCGCCGCCCTGCAGGGCCCGGAACTCATTGGTCCGGAAGTCACTGGCCCGATAGATCACCGGCCGGGGCGCGAACGCACTCGCGACCCTGCCGACCGCCTCGGCCAGTTTGTCGACCAACATGTCCTGCTCACCGGCCGCGATCAGGGCGCGCGGATGCCGGTTGCCGAGCGCATCGGTGAGCATCGTCTCGGCGCGCAGCAGTCCGACACCGTCGACGTCCTGGGCTGCGACGTCATCGGCGGTGTCGGGCAGCAGGATGTTGACGTAGATCTTGGTACCGGTGACCTCCGAGGCCGCCATCACGGTCCCGCCGGCCGGGCCGGCGACCGGCGCCGTCGTGGCACCCCCGACATTCGCCCGGCCGGCCAGCACCCGACCGTGGGTTCCGTCGACGGTCACCACCATGCCGTCGGACAGATCCCTGGTGGCGGTGCGGGCACCGACGATGCAGGGCACCTTGAGTTCGCGGGCGACGATCGCGGCGTGACAGGTCATCCCGCCGGTGTCGGTGACCAGTGCCGAGGCACGCCGCATGGTGGGCAGCCAGTCCGGGTTGGTCATCTTGGCCACCAGCACCTCGCCGTCCTGCAGACGGCCGCCCTCGCTGACGTCGCCGAGCACCCGCACCACACCGGAGACCACACCGGGAACCGCGGGCAGACCCTGGATCAGGACCTCATGCTTCTCCTGTGCCGGTGACCCGGCGCGGTTGAGAGTGGTGATCGGACGGGTCTGCACGATGTAGGTCTTGCCGTCGGCGATCGCCCACTCGGTGTCCTGCGGGCAGCCGGCGTGCTGTTCGCTGAGGACCGCGATCCTGGCGATCTCACCGACCTCGTCATCGGTGAGCACCTGTGCCTCGGCCTGCACCTCGTCGAGTTCGACGCGGAGGTCCCTGCCGTCGGATCCGCGGATGATCTCGAAAGATTTGTAGCCGGTGTGGCGGGACAGGATCTTCCCGGTCTTCTTGTCCACCACGTAGTTGTCGGGTTCCACCGAGCCCGATACCACCACCTCACCCTGGCCGAACGCACCCTCGATGACCACCCGGTCGGTGGCATCGGTGGTCGGGTCGGCGGTGAACGCCACACCCGAGCGCTCGGAGGCGATCATCAACTGGACCACCACCGCCATCGCCGGGTCGGCGCTGAATCCCCGGCTGGCACGATACGAGACGACCCGGGGCGCGAACAGCGATGCCCAGCAGTTCTGTACCGCCTCGATCAGGTCCTGTTCGCCGCGCACATTGGTGTAGGTCTCGTTCATCCCCGCGAAGGAGGCGTCGGCACCGTCCTCGCCGGTGGCCGAGGATCGCACCGCGACAAAGCAATCCGGCCCCATCGCGCGGTAGGACTCCAGGATCCGGTCCCGTACCTCCTCGGCCATCCCGGCCTGCAACACGAGAGCCTTCATCTTGGCGCACATCTCGTCGAACCGACTGGTGTCCAGGGCGTGCAACATCGCCTCCCGGTGGGCGGCGTTGAGTTCGTCGGCCACAGCGGCGGCGCGGATCGAGGCCAGGTAGCTGTCCCGCAGCACCACGAAGCCGGGTGGGACCGGTAGCTGCGCCTTGACCATCTCGCCCATGTTGGCGCCCTTGCCGCCGGCCTCTTCGGCGTCGGCCATCCCCAGGTTTGCAATATCGTCGACGTATCGCATCAGCGTTCTCCTCGTGTGTGATCAGCAGGCGGCGCGGCAGATGTCCAGCGCCTCGGCGACGGACTCGGCCAGTTCTCGGGTGGTGTCGATCCGGTGGGCCCCCGGCCAACCGTCCTGCGCGCCGCCGGCGTCATCGGCCAGTGCGGTGGCGATCTCAGGAGTGACCTGTGACGTGGTGGCGGTCCGGGTTCGGATCCGGCTGACAGTGGCGTCCAGCGATGCGGCGCAGGCGAGTTCGACCACCGGCACTGCGGACTCGGCGGCCAGCCGACGGGCCCGCTCCCGGTAATCCGGGTCTGTCCAGGTGCCGTCCAGGATCACCGTATGACCCTCGCACAGGCCACCGTGTGCCTGGCGCAGAACGGTGTCATAGACGGCCTCGATGTTCTGCCGGCTGTACAAGCCTTGACCGAGCACACCGGGCGGCCCGGCGATCTCGCCGCGGGCGGCCATCGCCGAGCGAACGTCATCGGTGGAGATCACCCGGCCACCGGTGGTCGCGGCCAGGCCGCGGGCCAGGGTCGTCTTACCGGTGCCGGGACCGCCGCCGACCACGATCAGCCGGACCGCCCCCTCCCGCAGGTGCGCGCGCGCGATCTCGAGGTGCGCCTGCGCACTACCCGCAGCCTCGGCACCGCCCTGGGTGTGGCGGACACAGTCGACCTTGGCCCGTACCGCCGCGCGGTAGGCGATATAGAAGTGCCGCAACGACTCCGGCGCATCATCGGCCGCATCGGTCAGATATCGGCCCATAAAGAACGCGGCGAGGTCGGCGCGGCCCAGGAACTCCAGGTCCATCGCCAGGAATGCGGCGTCGTCCACACCGTCGACGTAACGCAACCGGTCGTCGAATTCCAGACAGTCCAGCAGTGCCGGCCCCTCGGGTAGACAGAAAATGTCATCGGCGAGTAGGTCGGCGTGGCCGTCGACGATTCTGCGATCGCCGATCCGGCGCGCGAACAGCTCCGCCCGACCAGCCAGGAAACCCAGTGCACGGCGACTGATCTCGGCAACGACGTCCGGATCCAGTCCGGGTACCACGCCGGCGGCGTAGCCGGTGAGTTCGGTCAGGTTCTCCTGCCACCGGGCCCTGACCGCCTCGACGCCGGCCTGCTCGTCGACCTCGCGACCGCGCCGGGCGCCGGCGTGGAACCGGGCCAGAATCCCCGCGATGGCGGTGAGTTGCCCGGTGACGTCGTCGCCCCGGCGCACCATGGTCGCCAGTCGGCACTCGTCCGGGTGGCGGCGCATCACGATGACCGGCTCGGCCGCGCCGCCGGCCGGCGGGGGGTAGTGCGCGACGCCCCCA
>JBFYOR010000268.1:0-4126 GCA_041303695.1 Mycobacterium sp.
GCACGGTCCTGGTCGATCACGGTGAGCGTGGTGGCCCTGGTGCTGATCCCGACGCTGGCCACCTTCGCCGGGGTGTTCTGCGCGAGTGGGTACATGACCGAGGGCACGTTCCGCACCATTACGGTGGTGCTTGCGGTGGTGGCGGTGGTGACCTTGCCCGCGGCGGTGATGCTGGCCCGCTATCTGGCCCGAAGGACGGTGTGGGAGCAGGAGATTCAGGACGCCGAGCGGGCGGCCGAGCAGTCCCGCCGCCAACTGGTCGCGTTCGTCAGCCACGATCTGCGAACCCCGCTCGCCGGGATCCGGGCATTGTCGGAGGCGATCGCCGACGGCGTCGTCCGCGATGACGAGGTGCGGGTTCAGGCCAAGAACATCGAGCAGGAGAGCATCCGGCTCTCGGAGATGGTCGACGACCTGTTCGAGATGGCCAAGATCAACGCCGGCGCGGTCAACGCACCCTATGACCGGGTGGCTCTCGACGAGGTCGTCGACGATGTGCTGACCACCCATCGGATCTCGGCCGAGCGCTCCGGGGTGAGGCTGACGGTGGACCTGCCCGCCCAACCGGTCCGGGTGATCGGAAGTGACCGGGCACTGGTGCGGGTGCTGTCCAATCTGGTCGCCAACGCGATCGCACACACCCCCGCCGGGGGCTCGGTGACGCTGTCCGTCGGCGCCGACCGCGACGGCGCGTGGGTACGGGTGGACGACACCGGCGTCGGTATCGACGCCGAGGATCTTCCGCGGGTGTTCGACGTCGCCTACCGCGGCTCCAACCACCGTGTGCCGCGGGCGGATTCGTCGCTGCCCAGCGGGTCCGGCCTCGGCCTGGCGATCGCAGCCGGGCTGGTGCGGGCACACCGCGGCACGCTGTCGGCGCACAACCTGGACCGCGGAGCGCGGTTCGAGGTGCGGCTACCGCTGGCGGCGAATTAGTCCTGCTGTGTCTCAGTCCTCCAAGGTCCCCGACAGCCGCTCGGCCGCCGCGACGTAGTCCTCGATGAACTCCAGCACCACCTCGCGGGCGGGCTTGATCTTGTTCATCAGGCCCACCCCCTGGCCGACGAAATAGGTGGCCAGCGCCTGCGCGCCCGGATGACCGGTCTCGGCCAGCTTGTCGATGCGGCGCAGCGCCGGTTCGGCGACCATCGCCTGCAGCGGCAACGGCAGCGGCTGGCGGCCCCTCGGGTTGGGCGCCCAGGCGTCGGTCCAGTCCGAGCGAAGCTGGCGCGACGGCTTACCGGTGCGACCGGCCGAGCGCACGGTGTCCCGGGAGGACGCCGCGATCATCTTCTGCTTGGTGTGCGGGGCGGTCTCGGCCTCGTCGGTGGTCAACCAGACCGAACCGGTCCACGCGCCGGCCGCACCCATCGCCACGCACGCCGCCATCTGCCGGCCGGTGACGATACCGCCGGCCGCAAGAACCGGCACATCCTTGCCGCCGGGCACCTGCGAGATCGCCTCCAGCACTTCGGGAATGAGCACCAGGGTGGAGACCTCGCCGCAGTGCCCGCCGGCCTCGGTGCCCTGCACCACGATCAGATCGACGCCGGCGTGCACCTGCTTGATGGCGTGTTCCTTGGCGCCGACCAGGGCGGCGACCGGGATTCCGCGCTGTTTGCCGGCCTCGATCATGTAGTCCGGCGGCACACCGAGAGCGTTGGCCATCAGCTTGATCGGGTGGTTCAACGACACCTCGAGCAGACTCTCGCCGGTGTCGCCGGACAGCGCCGATGACGCCACCCGCAACTCCTCCACCTCGATGTCATGCGCGGCGAGCAGTTCGTTGATGAAGGCGCGGTGCTCGGCCGGGATGCGTTCGGCGAGTTGGTCCCGGGTGAGGTTCTCGCCCTTGCCCTCGTACTTTGCGGGCACGATGATGTCGACGCCGTACGGCTTGCCGTTGACGTGCTCGTCGATCCAGCACAGTTCCTGCTCGAGCTGATCGGGCCGGAACGCGACCCCACCCAGGACGCCCATACCGCCGGCGTTGGTCACCGCGGCGACGACGTCGCGGCAGTGGCTGAAGGCGAACAGCGGGAACTCGATGCCGTACTGGTCACAGATCGGTGTCTTCACACTCCCAGTATGGACACCCCCCGCGACGGGCCCTCAGGGCAGGTCGAAGGGAAGCTCGACACCCTCGTGGGCCAGGCAGTGCGTGCACACCCGCTCGGATGCCACCCGGTCGATGGCGCTGTGCACCAGTCGTTTGAACGGGCCGATATTGCGTTCGAACTCGGCGACCACGTCGACGGCCCGGACCCCGGCGCCGACGCCTACCCCGGCGTCTACATCCGTCACCAATGCTATTGCGGCGTAGCACATTTCCAGCTCCCGGGCCAGCACCGCCTCGGGGTAACCGGTCATGTTGACCAGGGTGAATCCCTGCCGGGCGAACCATTGGCTCTCGGCGCGGGTGGAGAATCGCGGACCCTGCACCACCACCATCGTGCCGCCGTCGATCACACCGGGCAGGCCGGTGGTCACCGCACGGAGGGCCGGGCAGTACGGGTCGGCGAACTCGACGTGGATGCCGCCGGCGTCGAAGTAGGTGTCCGGGCGGCCGCGGGTCCGGTCGACGAGCTGGTCGGGCACGACGACCGCGCCCGGCCCCAGTTCGGCGGTCAGGCTGCCGACCGCGCACGGCCCGAACACCCGCCGCACGCCGAGGGCGCGCAGCGCCCACATGTTGGCGCGGTAGGGCACGGTGTGCGGCGAGAACTCGTGGCTCAGCCCGTGCCGGGGCAGGAACGCCACCTCGTGGGTGCCCACCCGGCCGACGGTGATCGGTGCGCTCGGATCGCCGTAGGGCGTCTGGACGGCCACGCTGTGCGCGTCAGCCCCGAAGAAGGTGTAGAAACCGCTGCCACCGATGACGCCGATCACGGATCCCATTGTGGAGCATGGCCGTGCGACGATTGCGCGATGGCCTCCTTCGCGCAATGGGTCGAGGGCGCCCGCCCGCGCACCCTGCCCAACGCCGTCGCCCCGGTGATCGCCGGCACCGGAGCGGCCGCCTGGCTGGGATCGGCGGTGTGGTGGAAGGCGCTGCTGGCCTTGACGGTCTCGTTGGCGCTGATCGTCGGGGTGAACTACGCCAATGACTACTCCGACGGCATCCGTGGCACCGACGACGAGCGGGCCGGGCCGCTGCGACTGGTCGGCGCCAAGCTGGCCGCCCCGCGCGCGGTTCGCTCCGCCGCGCTGATCAGCCTGGGCCTCGGCGCGGTCGCCGGGCTGGCGCTGGCACTGGTGAGCGCCCCCTGGCTGATCGCCCTCGGCGCGTTCTGCATTGCCGGCGCCTGGCTCTACACCGGCGGGTCGAGACCGTATGGATACGCCGGCCTGGGCGAGGTGGCGGTGTTCGTCTTCTTCGGCCTGGTCGCGGTGCTCGGTACCCAGTACACCCAGGCGTCTCGGGTGGACTGGGTCGGACTGGCCTTGGCCGTCGCCGTCGGCGCGATGTCGTCGGCGGTACTGGTGGCCAACAATCTGCGGGATATCCCGACCGACCGGGTCGCGGGCAAGGTGACCCTTGCGGTGCGACTGGGCGACGGGCGGACCCGGGTGCTGTATCAGGCGCTGCTCGCCGTGGCCGGGGTGCTGACCCTGGTGTTGATGGCCGCCACCCCGTGGTGTGCGGTCGGCCTCATCGCGGTTCCGCTGGCCCTGCGGGCGGCCGGACCGGTGCGCGCCGGCAACGGCGGCCGGGACCTGATCCCGGTACTGCGGGACACCGGGCTGACGATGCTGGTGTGGTCGGTCGCGGTGGCGGGCGCCCTGGCGCTGGCGGGCTGACGGGCCGACGGGTGCCGAGAGTGCGTACAGATCGCAGTTTCGGCTCGAAACGCGATCTGACCGCACTTTCGCCCGGGACTACTCGGGAGTGTCCCCGCGCAACCTGGCCTGCAACTGCTCGCGGTCACGACGCCGGCGATCGTCGACGTCGGCGATTCCGGAGGTGGCTCGCCGGCGCAACGGGCCCAGCAGCCACACCCCCAGCGGCATGGCCAGCACGATGGCGAACAACATCGCCACCACCAGCGGAACCTCGACGTTGATGAGCCGCGCCACTCCCACGATGGCCGCGGTCAGCACACCGACGGTGAGCAGCCTCGCCAGC